>NZ_JAPEMA010000003.1:300000-507348 GCF_026343185.1 Streptomyces sp. NBC_00091
TGAGGCCCTCGGGATAGTGCGCGCTGATGTCGGTGGGAGCGACCTGGTCGAGATCGACCAGCCATGCGTCCATCGTGGTCCTTCCTTGGCTACAGGGCGAACACCTGCGTGCGGGAGCGCGCGGGGTCGCCCGGCCGGAGGTGGAGCCGCCCGGCCGCCGGGAACACCACGGCCGCGGCGACCGTGCGTTCGGCACGGATGTCACCCCGGTCGGGGACGCGTACGGGGGGACGCGCGAGCAGGGCGAAGTGGTCTTCGGCACTCGCGTCGCCGGGGAGGGCGGCGAGCCCTTCGCGGGCCGCGGCGAGGCGGCGCAGCGAGGAGTTGCGGGCGAAGACGTTCAGCTCGTCGGCGGGGGCGAAGTCCGGGTGGAGGAAGTGGTTGGTGTGGGCCAGCTCCCCGGGGGCGGCCTCGGTGACGCGCAGGTCGCCGTCGAGGTGTTCCGCGTACAGGACCCGCTCGTGGTCGCAGAGCATGAGGGAGCGGGAGCTGGCCAGCGGCAGGTCGGCGAGGATCTTCAGGGCCTGCTCGGTGCCGGACGCCGTGTCCAGGAGGTGGCGGATGGCCAGGTACGGGGGGACGCCCGGGCGCCAGGTGCCGCCGAGGACCAGGTTCAGTCCGACGGCGAGGCCGTCGCTGTTGACGCCGAGGTAGCCGAGGAGCCCGGCGAAGCTGAGCACGAGGGAGCGCCGGGCGGTGCCGGCGCGGGCGGTTTCCAGGACGGCGATGTGGGTGTCGAGGTTGCCGCTGAGGTCGACGGTCTGGGCGAGGACGGGCGGGCCGCCCGGGCCGGTGCGGGCGTAGGTGGTGCAGTCGCCGCCGGCGCGGACCTTGGAGTAGCCGGTCAGTTCGCGGCGCAGCTGGAGCAGCCAGGCCTCGTCCTCGCTGATCCGGGCCCCGTCGGCGAGGCCGGCGACCTCCTCGGCCAGGTCGGGCAGGGCCGCCTCGACCGCCTCCCGGTGGGCGGCGATCGAGGGCAGCAGGGCGGGGAGGGTCAGAGGCCGGTCGACCAGGTGGTTCAGGCGGGCCAGGCCGTCGTCGAGGAAGGCGTGCAGGGGCGTCGCCAGGGCCCGGCCGTGGGCGCGGCCGATCTCGTAGGGGGTGCCGGAGGCCCGTATGTGGGTGATGCCGGGGTCGCTCATGCCGGTACGGCCTTCTTCGGGCCGTGCGCGAGGAGCGCGCGGACGGCGGGCCATTCGGCGCGCAGGATGCTGTAGAAGACGGCGTCGCGCCGGCGGCCGCCGGGCATGTAGTTGAAGCTGCGCAGGGTGCCTTCCTCGGTGGCGCCGATGTTGGCGAGGCCGCGGCGGGCCTGGGTGTTGAGCACGTCGGTCTTGAACTCGGCGCGTTCGGCGCCCAGTACCTCGAAGGCGTGCTCCAGCAGCAGGGCCTTCGCCCAGTGGTTGACGCCCCGGCCGCGGAAGTCGCGGCCGAGCCAGGACCAGCCGACCTCCAGGCGCCGGTCGGCCTCGGCCATGTTGCCGAAGCTCATGCTGCCCGCGATGCGGCCGCTGTCCTTGTCGGTGATGACCCAGACGGCGCGGCGACCGGCGGCGTGGTCGGCGAGGTTGGCGTCGAAGAAGGCCTCGAAGTCGGCGTCGGTGTCGACGGCGGCGACGAAGTAGCGCCAGATGTCGGGGTCCATGGCCACGGCCCGGACGCCCTCGCGGTCGGCCTCGGTGATCGGGGTGAGGCGGACCCGGTCGTTCTCCAGGACGGCGGCGGTGTGCTCGGTCCAGCTCAGGGCGCTCATGGTTCAGGCTCCGGTGGTGGCGTGGTGGCGGGCGAGGGCTTCGGTGACGTCGCGCAGGGTCTTCATGTCGGCGAGGTCGTGCTCGGTGAAGTGGGCGAGGTCCACTTCGGTCTCCTCGCAGACCTCGGTGAGGAAGAGGACCTTGTTGAGGGAGGTCAGGCCGTAGGCGGAGACCATGTCGGCGTCGGGGTCTATGGCCTCGGGCTCGACCTCGGGGATCAGTACGAGGGAGAGCTGGTCGCGGGCGGCCGCTTCGATCTCGGACGGGATGTCAGGCATGGATTCCGGCCTCCTGGGCGTGCAGCGGGGAGTGGTAGGCGGCCCGGATGTCGGGGCGCTTGGGCTTGTACTGGGAGGTCAGCAGGCCGTTGCCGATGCTGAACGGCGGGTCGGCGACCAGGACCCGGCTGATCCGCTCGTCGGGGGTGGTCGCGGCGTTGGTGGCGGCGAGCCGGGCGGCGATGGCCCCGGCGTCGGCCGGCTGCGCGGCCGGGGAGACGACGGCGACGAGTTCGGTCTGGGTGGGGCTGAAGACGACGCATTCGGCGATCGCCGGGTCGGCGCGCATCAGTTCCTCGATGGGCCGGACGATGACCTTCTTGCCGTTGTCGAGGACGATGACGTCGTCGGCGCGGCCGTGCACGAAGAGGAAGCCGTCCTCGTCGAGGTGGCCGAGATCGCCGGTGCGGACGGTGCCGTCGGGTGCGAAGACCTTCTCGGAGTCGCCGGGACGGGCGTACGCGTAGTGGTTGTTGACGGGGTGGGTGCTGCGGATGCTGATCACCCCGTCCTCGCCGATCAGCACCTCCTTGCCGCGCACGGCCTTGCCGACGCTGCCCTCGCGGTGGGCGCCGGGGTGGTTCTTGGTGGCGATGCACGTCTCGTTGAGCCCGTAGCCCTCGAAGATCGGCAGTCCGGCCCCGGTGAAGAACCGCAGGACGGCGGGCGAGGCGGGGGCGGAGCCGGTCCACAGGTAGCGGATCCGGTCGCCGAACAGGGCCCGGGCCACGTCGGGCAGGGTGCGGTCCGCGGAGCGGCGCAGCCGGCCCTCGATGGTGCGGCGGGCGCTCTCGTAGAAGGCGGGGACGCCCATGACCACGGTGGGGCGGACCCGGCGCAGGGCGGCGAAGGCGGCTTCGTAGGTGGTGATGGTGACGTCGTGGCCGTGCAGCAGGGCGGAGTACACCCAGTAGCGCTGCTGGAGGAGGGAGAGGGGCAGGAAGACGAAGAGGTGGTCGTCCGGGGTGTGTTCGAAGATCTCCTGGACCGCGGTGAGGGAGCTGTCGATGCTGCCGGCGGTGGCTCCGAGGCCCTTGGGGACGCCGGTGCTGCCGGAGGTGAACTTGATGGTGGTGACGTCCTGGAAGCCCCAGGTGACGGGTGGCAGGGGGAGGTCCGGGCCGTCGCCCGGCTCGGTGAACGCCCGGACGCCGTCCATGGCGAGGGTGCCGGGGATGCCGTCGGCGGGCTGGTCGGTGCAGAGCAGGTGCAGGGAGTAGCGGTCCATGAGTGCGGTGGAAGGGGTGAACTTGCCGGGTTCCAGGCCCGCGGTCTGCGCGCCGAGCCGCAGGGCCGCCAGGTCGAGGAGCACCCACTCCAGGCTGTTGGCGGCGAGGATGCCGATGCGGTCGCCCGCGCCGATGCCGTGGCGCTCGCGCAGGTGGTGGGCGAGGCGCCCGGAGCGCGCGTACAGCTCGCGCAGGCTGATGGTGCGGGTGCCGTCCAGGCGCGCGACGTGGAGGTGGCCGCCGCGCGGCACCTGGCCGGTGATCCGCCGGATCGTCTCCGGTACCGCCGCGCCGCGGGCCTGCTGTGTCTGGTCGCGCAGTTCCCCGCGCCCCTGACGGGGCGCCGTCGGGCTCACCGGTCAGCCCTCGGCATGAGGACGGCGGCCATCGCGCGGACCGTGTCCAGCTCGGAGAACTGGTCGAGGGTGATGGTGACCCCGAACCGCTTGCGGGCCGCGGTCAGGATGCGGGCCGCCGCGATCGAGTCGCCGCCGAGGGAGGCGAGGGTGTCCAGGGCGCCGATGTCGGGGCGGCGCAGGACGGTGGACCAGATGTCGCAGAGGATCTTCTCGGCCTGCGTGGCGGGGGCGCTGCCGCCGGTCTCCTGGGCGGCGGACTGCTCGGTGCCGAGCGCGGCCAGCCGCGTACGGTCCACCTTGCCGTTGCGGGTCAGCGGCAGGTCGTCGTGCCAGAGCACGGCCGCCGGGAGCATGTAGTCGGGCAGGTCGGCGCGCAGGGCCTGGCGCACCTCGTTCAGGTGCGGGCGGTGGCCGCCGGCGGGCACGAGGTGGGCGACGAGGCGGTTGCCCTGGGCGGCGACCACGGCCCGGGAGATCTCGGCGAGTGCGGCGAGGCGGGTCTCGACCTCCCCGGCCTCGATCCGATAGCCGTTGATCTTGATCTGGAAGTCGCTGCGGCCCAGGATCTGGATGTTCCCGTCGGGCAGGTACCGGCCGAGGTCGCCGGTGCGGTAGAGGCGTTCGCCGCGCTCGGGGTCCTCCTGGAACCGCTCGGCGGTGCGCTCGGGATCGCCCCAGTAGCCGCGGGCCAGCCCGGTGCCGGCGGCGACGATCTCGCCGGTGACCCAGTCGGGGGCGTCGAGGCCGTCCCGGTCCAGGACGTAGGCGCGGTTGTTGGCGTTGGGGCGGCCGTAGGGGATGGATTCGCTGCCGTCCTCGTCCTCGCCGACGGGGTGCAGGATGTTCCAGATGGTCGTCTCGGTGGGGCCGCCGAGGGAGACGACCTCCAGGCCGGGGATCATCTCCCGCAGCTGGGCGGGCAGGGCGGGCGGGAGCCGGTCGCCGCTCATCATGACCAGCCGCAGCCCGGGCGGTACGTCGCCGTCGGCGCGGGCCTGGCCGTGGAGCAGTCCGACGATGGCGGGGACGGAGTTCCACACGCTGACGTGGTAGAGCCAGCACAGTTCGAGCCAGTGGGCGGGGTCGGCGGCCCGGTCGCGGTCGGGCATGACCAGGGCCGCGCCGGCCGACAGGGCGCCGAAGACGTCCCACACCGACAGGTCGAAGTTGAAGGCGCTGACGGCCATGAACCGGTCCTCGGGGGTGATCCCGAAGCGGGCCTGGCAGTCGGCGACGACATTGGCGACGTTGCGGTGGGTGACCATGACGCCCTTGGGGGCGCCGGTGGTCCCCGAGGTGTAGAGGACGTACGCGAGGTCGTCCGGGCCGGACCCGGGCAGCCGGTCGGGGACCTCGGCGCGGCCGGAGCAGGGGCGGGTCAGGTCGAAGGAGGCCATGGAACCGGCGGAGGTCCAGCCGGTGTTGGTCAGCACGCAGCGCACCCGGCCGTCGGCGAGCATGTACTCCTGCCGGGCGGCGGGCAGGCCGGCGTCCACGGGCAGGTACGCGGCCCCGGCGAGGACCGTCGCGAGGATGCCGACGATCTGCTCGGGTCCGCGGTGCATGACGAGGCCGACCAGCTCGCCGCGGCCCACGCCCTGTTCGCGCAGCCAGGTGGCGGCGGTGGCGGCCCGGTGCAGGAGTTCGCCGTAGCTGACGGTCCGCCCGGAGGTGAGGATCGCGGGCGCGGCGGGGGTGCGGGCGGCCTGGGCGACGATGGCGTCCCCGAGCATCTCCTCGGGCATCTCCACGGCGGTGTCGTTGGCCGCGGCACGGCGTTCGCGCTGGGCGGGCGGCAGCAGGTCGAAGCTGTGGCGCTGCCAGGCGGCCTCGTCCACCAGGGTGCGGAGCATGCTCTCGTAGCCGTGGGCGAGGTCGTCCAGGAGCCCCTCGCAGAACAGTTCGTCGATGCCGTCGAGCTGGACGACCAGCTCGCCGTGCTGCTCCATCGCGAAGGCGTTGAGCCACACCTGCGGGGTCTGGCTGACGGAGAAGACCTCCTTGCCGAAGAGTTCCAGCGCCGAGCCGTCGACCTCGCTGCTGACGTGTCCGATGGCGCTGTTGAAGGTGAACGGCATGCGCGCCCCGGCCACTCCGCCGCGGCGGCGGGCCAGTTCCTTGAGGACCTCGATGCCGGAGAAGTGCCGGTGGTCGATGTCGGTGTGCAGGCGCGTCTGCAGGGCGTGGGCGCGGTCGGCGAAGGGCAGGGAGCGGTCGATCTCCGCCTCGACGAGGAGGGTGTCGGAGAACTGGCCGATGGCCTCGAAGACGCGGGGGTGCACGGGCGGCCGGTTGGCGACGGTGGTGGTGAGGGTGAACCGCTCCCCCGCGCCCCAGGTGGCCAGGGTCTCGGCGTACGCGGCGAGCAGCAGCGCGGAGGGGGTCAGGCCCTCGGCGCCGGCCCGTTCCTTCAGGGCGTTCCAGGCGGTGCGTTCCAGGCGGACCTCGCGCGGGGTGAAGCGGGTGCCGGACAGCGCGGCGGGGCTGGTGCGCAGCGGCAGGTCGGGGTGGGGGGCGAGGTCGTCGCAGCGCTGCGTCCAGTACTCGCGCGAGCGCCGGGCGGGGGCCCGGTCGCGGGCGGTCTCGAGGGCGGCGAGGTAGTCCTCGTAGGGGAGTTCCTCGTGGACCTCGGCGGTGGGGTTCTGGTAGGCGTGCCACCAGGCGCGGAAGAACAGGAACATGCTGATCCCGTCCATCACGAGCCCGTCGTGGCCGACGTGGAGGACCATCCTGTCGTCGTCGAGGATGGTCGCGTCGACGGTGAGCAGGGGGGCCTGGTCTGCGGGCAGCACCTGGTGGGAGCGCATCTCGCGCAGTTCGGTGCGGATGAGCTCCTGCTGGCGGGGGCTGTGGGCGCGCAGGTCGAGCACGCCGATCCGGGGTGCGGTCCCGTCGTGTTCGGTGGCCTGGCGTTCGTCGGAGAGGAAGCGGGAGCGCAGGGCGCTGTGCGCGGCGACGACGGTGTCGAGGGAGCTCTGCAGCCGGTCGAGGTCCCAGTCGCCCTCGATCTCGTGGAAGACGTGGCTGGAGACGTCGCCGATCTCGAAGATGCCGCTGCGGCCCAGGTAGTAGCTGCGCTGGAGCGGGGTGAGGGGGAAGCCGGGGCCGTGTTCGGCCTCGCGGGCCAGGTGGGCGACGAGGGCGGGCTTGGCGGCCTTGACGCGGGAGATGAACTCGGTGTCCATCCGGTCGCGGTTGCCCTGGAGGCGCAGGTCGCCGTCGGCGAGGGCGACGGACAGCCCGCGCTCGGCTATCTCGCGCAGGATCTGGCGGGTGTTCATCGGGCCTCCCCCGAGGTCAGGGCGGCGACGGCGGAGGGCTCGGCGCGCTCGGCGATGACGGCGGCGAGTTCCGCGAGGGTGCCGCCGTGCAGGAGTTCGTCCATGGAGAGGTCGACGTCGAGGGCGTCGAGGATCTGGTACTGGACGGTGACGGCCTGGAGGGATCCGGCCGCGAGCTGGGTGAGGGTGCGGTGGGCGATCTGCTCGTCCTCGGCCAGGCGCAGGGCGGTGCGGGCGACGCCGGTGAGCCAGGGGGTGAGGGCGCTGCCGGCGTCGGTGGCGCTGCCGGTGTCGGGGGCGGGCTGGAAGAAGACGGCGTCGGCGAGGGCGAGTGCGGTGCCGGGGGCGAGGAGTTCGACCGTACGGGGCCACGTGCCCGGGGTCTCGGCGCCGAGGGCGGCGGCGAGGCGGGCGGCGAACCGGGGCATGACGGGGGCCGCGGCGTGCGCGAGGAGGCGGGCGGCGGCCAGTTCGAGGGCGACGGCGGTGCGGTTCTCGTCCTCCCAGCCGGGGGTGTCGGTGAGGAGGCCTTCGGCGCGGGTGAAGCGGACGGTGTCGCGGACGATGCCGTCGAGTTCGGCGGCGGCCTGGTTGAGGGAGAAGGAGTCCTTGCCGAGGGCCGCGGTGACGGCGGTGAGGCGGGTGCCGAGCCGGGCCAGGAAGGCGGTGTGCTCGGGGGTCCAGTTCCCGGCGTCGGGGGCGCGGCCGCCGTGGTGCTTGGCGACGCGGGCGCCGAGGTCGGTCAGCCAGTGCTGCCAGGTGCCGATGAGGGTGTCGCCGAGGGTGGCCTCGTAGGCGGCGCGCCGGAAGTCGGTGCGCAGGCCCTCGGGGCGGGTGGAGGCGAGGAAGTAGCGGACGGCGTCGACGGTGTCGGGGGTGAGGACCTCCTTGCCCCAGATGGCGTGCCGGCGGCTGGTGGAGAACTTCTGGCCCTCCAGCAGGTAGAACTCGTTGACGTGGTAGTCGATGTCGGGGGTCCAGCCGGGGAAGGCGAGCTGGTAGAGGACGGGGTAGAGGACCGAGTGGTAGAAGCTGTTGTCGTAGCCGAAGAAGTGGACGATCTTCCAGTCGGGGGCCGGGGCCGAGGCCTGCCAGGGGCGGCCGAGGCGGGCGCCCAGTGACTGGATGCCGTGCAGGAAGCCGTAGCTCATCTCGGGCCAGACCCAGATGACCTGCCCGTCGGTGTCGCCCTCGCGCGGCTCGACGCCCCAGCCGGAGGGGTGGGTGAGGGGGATGTCCAGGGCGGGGCGGCGGAAGAGCCGGTCGGCGAGTTCGCGCAGCCGGGCGGGGACCCGGCCCAGGCGGTGGTGGGCGCGGACCTCCCCGGCGTAGGCGTGCAGGGGCAGGGTCCAGCGGGCGGCGGGGGCCAGGCGCGGCGGGGTGGTGGCGGGTCCGGCGCCGGCGGGGCGGGGGTCGGCGAGGTCGGCGACGGTGTTGGGTTCCCCGCACTCCTCGCAGATGTTGCCCGAGGTGGCGCCGCCGCAGCCGGGGCAGCCGCCCTTGACGTCGGCCTCGTAGAGGTAGCGGCCGCTGGCGCCGTCGTAGAGGGCGTCCCGTTCGGTGACGGCGATCTCGCCGGAGGCGACGATGCGGCTGAAGAAGTCCTTCAGTCCCTCGCGGTAGCCGGGGTCCTGGTCGGTGACCGTGTACTGGTCGACGGGTATGTCCATCAGCCGCAGGGTTTCGGCGATCTCGGCGCTGTAGTGGGCGGCGGTCTCGGAGGGGGTGCGGCCGTCCTCGCGGGCGGCGCCGAGGACGTAGCTCTGGTAGTCGTCGCTGCCGGTGAGGTGGTAGGCCTCGGCGCCGTTCATGCGCTGGAAGCGGGTGAAGGCGTCGGCTCCGAGGTAGGGGCCGCAGAGGTGGCCCAGGTGCAGGTCGCCGTTGGGGGTGGGCGGGGTGGAGAAGACGAAGACCGGGCGGTCCGCGAAGCCCTCGCGGGCGGGGGCGGTGGCGGAGGCCATGGCCCGCTCGGCGTCGCGCCAGTACTGGGTGAAGAAGACCAGGTCCTCCCCGTCGCCCTCGCTGTTCTTCACGCTGGTGTTCTGCAAGACGTGGGACTCGAAGGGTTCGAAGAGGACGACGGTCCCGGGGGCGGCCGGGTGGCTTTCGCCGTCGACGAGGAACTCGCCGCGGCCGGAGACGACGACGAACAGCTCGGTCTCGTCGTGGTGGTGGCTGTCGGTGGCGCCGCCGGGCGCGACGCGGCCCCAGCCGGCGCCCGTGCCCAGGCCCTCCACGCCGCTCATGTCGATGCCGAAGGCCTGCTCCAGGACGTCGGCGTCATAACTCGCGATGATCATGTCGTGGCCTTTCGCGGGGACGGAAGGGAAGGGATCAGCCCGGCGGCGCGGGCGGCCAGCGCCGGGGCCAGGCGGTAGCCGGAGCCGCCGGCGGCGCCCGCGAAGACGAGCCGGCCGTAGGGGTCGAGGCGGGTGACGAGGGGGGTGCCGCCGGGTCCGTACGCGTCGCAGAAGACCCGGCCCGACCGGCAGTGGGCGGCCAGGCCCGGGGCGTAGCGGGTGAGCAGGGCGCGGGCCTCGCGCAGGTGGCCGGCGGTGAGGGCGGGGTCGACGGTGGCGGGGTCGACGTCCCACTCCTGGCAGGTGTAGCTGAACAGCCAGTGCCCGCGGTGGTGCAGGGGCAGCAGGAAGGCGTCCTCGGCGTGCAGGACGAGGGCCCGGTCGCCGGGCGCCGGGGGTGTCTCCACGTGCAGGGCGACGATCTTCTTGACGCGGGCTCCGAGCGGGGCCACCAGGTCCCGCCAGGCGGGGTCGGCGAGCCAGGGCCCGGGGCAGACGACGACGTGTCCGGCGGTCAGGGTGGCGCCGCCGGTCAGGGTCAGGCGGGCGCCGCCGGGGCCGGCGGCGACGGAGGTGACGGCGACGCCCTCGCGGAAGGAGACCGCCGGGCGCAGCTCGGCGGCGAGGAGCTGGGTGAGGGTGTGGACGTCCGCGTACTGGCAGCCGTCGCCCTCCCAGGCCCCGAAGTTCTCCGGCAGCGCGGGGACGGCGGGCGGCAGTTCGGTGGTCCAGCGCAGTTTGGCCTCGGGGAGGTACGCCTCGCGCAGCTGCTCCTCGGCGGCCTCGGGTGCCAGGACGGTCATGCCGAGGGGGTGGATGGGCAGGTCGGGGCGGGCCGTGTGGAGGTCGGCGTAGAAGCGCTCGCTCTCGGCGGCCAGGGTGCGGACGGTGTCGTTGGCCCCGCGCGGGAAGTGCAGTCCGGCGGAGCGGCGGGTGGCGCCGGAGCCGATCATGTCCCGGTCGAGGACGGTGACGGTGGCGGCGGGGTCGCGGGCGAGGATCTCGCGGGCGACGAGGACGCCGAGGATGCCGGCGCCGACCACCGCGATGTCAGTGCGGGCGCCGGCGGGGCCGCCGCTGCCGGCGGCGGTGGTCCGGTAGCCGGCGGGGGCCGTGGGGTCGGGGTTCATCAGGCACTCCACCGTTCTTCCTGGGGGCCCTTGGAGGACCATTCGATGAAGGAGGCGAGCTGCTCGTCGCCGCGGACCCCGCACAGCCGGTCGGCGATGCGCCGGCTGCGCCAGGCGTTGAGGCTGAGGTTGGGGTCGGCGAGGCCGCGCTGGCCGCGGACGCCGTTCTGGACGAAGATCCGGCGGTCGGCGGGGCCGTCCCAGCGGACGGCGTAGTCCTCGTCGACGCGCAGTTCCTCGCCCTCGTGCTCCAGGCGGCCGGCGAGGGGGGCGAGGAAGTCCATGGCGGCGGGCCGGTAGCCGGTGGCCCAGACGATGACGTCGGCCTCGAACTTCTCCACGGACTCGGGCTCGCCGGTGTGGCGGGCGCAGACCTCCCAGCCGCCGAAGGGGCCGGGGCTGACGTCGAAGACCTCGCGGCCCGGGTGCAGGGCGACCAGGTCCTCGTTGCCCTCGACGAACCGGTGGACGTAGATGGTCTGGTAGATCTCGCGCAGGGTGGACTCGGAGATCCCGTCGCTGGTCAGGATGTTGCGGGAGTTCAGCGACTGGCGGCGCTCGCGCGGCAGTCCGTAGAAGTAGTCGGCGTGGCTGGGCATGTAGTAGTCGTTGGTGAAGGGCGAGTCGTCGATGGGGAAGTAGTTCTGCCGCCGGGAGATCCACGAGACCCGGCGGGGCAGTTCCCACCCCGACCGGGAGATCAGGTCGAGGAAGGCCTCCGCGCCGGACTGGCCGCCGCCGATGACCACGACCCGCTTGCCGCCGACGTCCCGGGCGGCGTGGAGGTAGTCGGCGACGTGGAACTGGGTGGGACCGAGCAGGTTCTCGCCCTGCGGCGGGACCCAGGGGCGGCTGCCGACGCCGGCCACCACGTTGTCGGCGGTGACGGTGCGGCGGTCGGTGCGGACCGTGTACACGCCGAGTCCGTCGTCGAAATCGACCTCCTGGACGCCCTCGCCGAAGACGATGTTCTCGTTGCGGCGGCTGGCCCAGGCCAGGTAGTTGCGGAACTCCAGCCTCGGCACGTCGTCGAACTGGGCGTTGAGGAAGTGGTAGACCCGCCCCTTGGCGTGCAGGTAGGACAGGAAGGAGAAGGGGTTGGCGGGGTCGGCGAGGCTGACCAGGTCCTTGAACTGCGAGACCTGGAGGCTGCTGCCGGGGATCTGCTGGCCGTCGTGCCAGCTGAAGGACTCCTTGCGGTCGAGGAAGAGATTGGGTACGTCCGGCCTGCTGTGCAGCAGGGACGCCAGGCTGAGGTTGGCCGGGCCCACGCCGACTCCCACGCAGCGGAAGTGCGTGATGCCCGGCCGGAAGCTCTCGTGCCCCATTGTCGGAACCTCTCGTTCGATTCGGTGGGTGAGGTGAGGGGAGGGGTGGGTGGGGTGAGGGAGCGTCAGGCGGTCATGCCGGTACTCCTGAGGGGGTGGAGGCGGTTTCCTCGTAGGTGCCGCCGAGCCCGTGGGCGGTGAGGAACGTGAGCCGGCGGGCGGCCTCGCGGGGGGTCTCGGCGGCGCGGTTCAGGCCGGCGGGGAGGGCGCCGGCCAGGATCCGGGTGACGCCGTGGGCGAGGGGGAGGGAGACGCAGCGGGCCATCGCGGACTCGGCGGGGTCGCCGGTGAGGTCGAGCAGGCGTGAGCCGCGCCAGCGCCCGCCGGCCCTGGTGCGCAGCTCCAGGGAGACGGACAGCACGACGCGGTCGCGGTCGGCGGGGGTGGTGGGGTGGCGGGCGGCGAGTTCGGCGGCCAGGGCGCGGACGGCCTCGGTGTCCCCGGTGGAGACGGTGTCGAAGACCTCCCGCCAGGCGGCGCGCCAGCCGGCGTTGCGCAGGGTGCCGCGGACGAAGGTGTCGAGGTGCCAGTAGTACGGGATGCCGTACTGGGCGACGAAGGGGAGGCTGTCGCGGTTGGGGTAGGCCTCGAACTCCTCCCCCGCCAGGGTCAGGCCGCGTGTGGCCTCCCAGGGGCGCGGGGCGGTGACCTCGCCGCCTTCGGCCACGTAGCGGGCCGGGGAGCCGAGGGCGGCGAGGACTCCGTAGGGGGCCCAGCTGAAGCGGTAGCGGAAGGGGCCCGGGACCGCCGGGACGCCTCCGCAGTAGGAGGCGAACACGGCGGTGGCCGGTAACGGGCCGACGGCCTCGCGGGCCCGGGCGACCAGGTCGTGGGCCATCAGGTGGTCGATGCCGGGGTCGAGTCCGGCTTCGGTGAGGACGACGGTACGGCGGTGCGCGGCCGCCCGCCGCGCCTGCTCGGCCAGCTCCGGGGAGGAGTAGCTGGTGCAGGCGAAGTGGGCGCCGCGGTCGGTGGCCAGGCGCAGCAGCGGGGCGTGTTCGGCGGCCGGGAGCATGGAGACGAGGACGTCGCCCGCGCCCGCCTCGGCCGCCAGGGCGGCCGGGGTGAGGGCGCGGACCTCGGCGCGGCCCGCCAGGCCGAGGGCGGCCAGGCGGGCGGCGGCGCGTTCGGCGGTGCGGTCCCACAGGACCACGCGGCGGGCGCGTTCGCAGAGGAGGGAGAGGCCGGAGCGGCCGGTGGACAGGCCGGTGCCTATCCAGTGGACGGTGCCGGAGGCCGGAGCGGCCGGGTCAGTGGACAAGGGGTGCCTCCTGGGCTTCGACGGCTGCCTCGAAGGTGTGCAGGGCGCGGGCCCAGACGCCGTCCCACTCGGCCAGCCGCAGCAGTTGCGGGGTGAGTTCGGCGGAGAAGGCGGTGCTGGCCTCGACGGGGAGGAGGGAGGGGAGGTTGTCGATGGCGATGAGGTCGAGGGGGCGCTCGCCGTCGCGCAGGGTGCGTACGGGCTGCGTCCAGGTGGTGGTCTCCACGTAGACCGGCAGGACGTTGCAGTCGGAGGTGACGTCGCAGGTGACGTCGCTGACCAGGGAGAGCCGGCGGGCCGGGTCGTCGAGGTCGGCCTTGGTCAGGAACGGCGGCACGGGGGTGGTGGTCAGGACGGTGTTGACCAGCAGGTCGTGGCCGAGGAGGGCGGCGCGGTCGACGGGCCGGGTCTCGGGGAGGTCCCAGCGGGTGGGGGCCAGGCCGGCCTGGACGAGGGCGTCGCAGGCGCCGCGCCCGCAGCGGCCGAGCGCGCCGATGACGAGGGCGGCGGTGGGGTCGGGGGCGGTGGGGCCGGGGGCGGCCGCGCCGGCCGCGAGCAGGGCGTCCAGGGTCGGGCGGTCCGTGGGGCTCAGCGGGGCGGTGAGGGCGCCGCGGTGGTGCAGGACGGCGAGGGCGGCGCCGATGTAGCCGGCCCAGTAGCCGAAGGCGGCGACGCGGCGGCCGGCTTCGTCGGTGAGGTACTCCATGTCGAGCAGGGCGCCGCCGCCGGCGGTGAAGCGGGAGAGCAGCTCGCGGGCGCCGGCCTGGCCCTTGTAGGCGTGGCCGAAGTAGATGTGGCGGTGGCGCAGCGCGGGGGCGGCGGGGCCGGCGGGGAGTTCCTTGAGGCCGAGCACGTAGGCGTCGGCGGGGGCCTGTTCGTGCCAGGAGGCGGTGCGGGCGGTGGCGCAGCCGGCGGCGGTGTAGCCGTCGAGGGGGAAGGCGCGCTGGTCCGACTCCTCGACGGTGATCCGGATGCCGGCCTCGACGAGGCGGGCGGCGTCCTGGGGGGTGAGGGGGGCCCGACGTTCGGTGAGGCGGGCCTCGTGCCGCATCCAGAGGTGAAGGCTGTCCGACATGTTGCGGTTTGTCCTGTCTGAAGGCATAGGGGTGGCTGACCCCCGGCCTGATCGCGGTTGCGGGGGCGGCGTCGGCTTCCGTCGGGGACGGCCCGCGCGCTAGAGGAGCGGGATCCGGGCGTTCGCCAGCGGGCGGTAGGCGGGGGTCGCGGTGGTGCCCAAGCCTGCCGCGCGCAGTTCGGTGACGACGGCGTCGGCGAGGGCGGTGGCGAGCTCCCCGCCCGGGCAGCGGTGGGCCGCCGCGCCGAAGGTGAAGACGGCCGGATTCACCCGGCCGGGGGTCAGCGCGTGCGGGTCGGGGTTGACGGCGGGGTCGCGGTTGGCGGCGGCGAGGAGGACGAGGATCTGCTGCCCGGGCTCCACGGTGGAGCCGGCGTGCGCGAAGGCTTCGGCGGCGAAGCGGCGGGTGTTCTGGATCGGGGCGTCGTGGCGGACCACCTCGCGCACCAGCGCCCCGGTGTCGGACCCCTCCGCGCCCCGGGCGAGGGCGACCAGGGTGTTCCCGATGAGCCCGGCGGTGGCGTCGTAGGTCTGGGAGAGGAACCCGATGGCGTTGGAGAGCAGCGGCCCCAGCCGCGCCCACCCGTCCCGCTCGGCGGCCGTGACGAGCTCCCGCAGCAGCCCCTGCGCACCGCCTGCGGTGTGCACGGCCGAGGCCGCGGTCAGGGCGGGGCCCAGGAGCTCGCGCAGCCGGGCCGCCGCCGTCGCGGCCGCCCGCTGCTGCTCCGGAGTCGCGGTGGCCGGGATGCACTGGACGAAGTCGCCGATGGCCCGCGCCGCCTCGCGGCCGGCGCCCTCGGTCAGGCCGCTGAGGGCGGCCACCACCCGGGCCGGGACGGCGAACATCAGCTCCTCGTACGGGACTTCGCCGCCCGCGGACAGGGCCTCCCGGGCGAAGCGGGCCGCCAGCGAGGCCGCGTACGCGGTGTCCGCGCGGGCCAGCGCCCCGGCCACGACCCCCTTGAGGCGGGCCGCCGCCGCGCCGTCCGTCATCCGCACCAGCTCGCCGAAGACCTCCCCGGCCGCCGTCCCCGCGATCCCGGCCGGGACCGGCTCGGCGACCGGCCGCACCCGCAGCGCGCCGCTGCCCAGCACCGCGCGCACGGCGGCCGCGTCGGCGGCCACCCAGGCCCCGAGCGCCTCGTCGTAGGCGAAGGAGCGTTCGGCGACCAGGCGCGCGTAGTAGGGGTACGGGTCCGCGAGGCGGACGGCCTCGACGGGGCTGCTGACGGTGGTGGTGCTGCTCACTGTGTGACTCCTTGCTGAACTGTTGGTACTGGTCGCGCAGTTCGAAAGACGACGAACACGGCAACCATCAATTGAGTAACCACGACGGCGGACGACCACGTCCGCGAGAGCGGCGCCGGTTTAGGCGCAAAGAGGGGCTGCTGCGGCGCGGGCGGCCCTGCGCATGTCGAGGGAGCCCGCGATGGCCATCCTCAGTACCTCCGAGGTGCCCTCGTAGATGCGCAGCGCGCGGATCTGGCGGTACAGCCGCTCGGTGACCGAGCCCTCCACGATGCCCGCCGCGCCCAGCAGTTGCACCGCCGAGTCGACGACGCCCTGGGCGGCCTCGGTCGCGTGGACCTTGGCGATGTTGGAGTGCCGGGCGAACCGGCGGCTGCCCCGGTCGGTCTCCCAGGCGGCCCGCGCCACCAGCAGCGCGGCCGCGTTCAGCTGCACCTCCATGTCGGCGAGCGCCGCCTTGACCAGCTGGAGGTCGAAGAGCGGGGCCCCGTACGCCTCCCGCGCCAGCACGTGCGCGAGCGCCGTGTCGAAGGCCCGCCGGGCGAAGCCGAGGGCCGCGGCCCCCACCGTGGTGCGGAACCGCTCCAGCAGGTCCACGGCGACCACGAACCCCTTGCCGGGCCGCCCGAGCACCGCGTCGGCGGGCAGCCGGCAGTCCTCGAAGGACAGGTGGGCGAAGGAGCGCGGGGCGATCGCGTCGATCCGCTCCGCCCGCAGCCCGGGAGTGCCGGCGGGCACCAGGAAGGCCGAGAGCCCCAGCGGCCCCGGGCCCTGTCCGGTGCGGGCGATGACCACGAACACGTCGGCGATGGTCCCGTTGGCGATCCACGCCTTGCGCCCGTTCAGCACGTACGAGCCGTCCGCGCCGCGCACCGCCTCCAGCCCGACCGAGGCCAGGTCGGAGCCGGCCTCCTTCTCGGAGACCGCGAAGGCCCCGATGAGGGTTCCGGCGGCCATCCCCGGCAGGTAGCGGCGGCGCTGCGCCTCGCTGCCGAAGCGCAGCAGCGGGGTCGCGGCCAGCGCCTGGATGGAGAAGGCGAAGTCGGCCAGGTCCTCGGCGTACGCGAGGGCCTCGCGGCGCAGGCACACCGCCCGGAAGTCGTCCACCGGGGCACCCCGCGGGTCGAGTTCGCTCAGCCAGCCCGCCGCGCCGAGGGCGCGTACCAGGCGCCGGCCGGCGGCGTCGGGGCCCAGGGAGCGGACCTCCTCCCACAGGACCCGGTTGCTGTCGCACCAGGCCCCGGCCTCCTCGGCGAGCCGGCGGTGGCAGTCCTCGTAGAAGGGCAGCGCGAGGACCTCGGGGTCGAAGCTCGTGGTCAGTTCCATCGCCCAGCTCCTCAGATCACCAGGTCGGCGGGGGTGTCGGCGGCTTCGGCGGCCGCCTCGGCGCTCGCCCCGGCGGCTGCCCCGGCGGCGCGGACCCGCTTCACCAGGGCGTGTTCCACGAAGAAGGCGAAGGAGGCGTAGCCGCGCCAGATCCGGCGCCATTCGCGCTGGACGGCCTCCTCGCCGGACAGGTGCCGGACGTCGTCGAGGTAGGCGACGACGATGTCGGCGGACTGGCGGGCGTGGCCCGCCGAGAAGTTGTCGATGGACAGGTGGGCCTCTTCGTAGGAGACGTCGAGGCCGTGCCGGCGCAGTTTCTGGATCTCGTGCAGCCGCATCGCGCCGAGGCCGAACATCTCGATGCCCAGGTTGTAGCCGAGGATCTCGTTGTAGAGGCTGTCGGGGAACAGCGACAGGCAGAGCTGGTGGATGGAGAAGCCGTACAGGTGGTCCGGCAGGTCGCCCTGGTGCAGGAAGGCCTCCTGCCGGATGTGCGGCAGGTCCATGTCCATGCTGGCCAGCACCTTGTGGATGATCGTGATGTGGTTCTTGTCCATGTCGCCGCGGCCCATCTCGTCCGCGTAGATGGAGAAGAGCATGTCGTCGCTGCGCCGCCCGCGGCGGCCGAGGTTGCCGACGCGGTGCGCCCAGGTGCCGTCGATGAGGCTGCCGAGCGCGTACGTCGACTGCTCGAAGACCACCTCGTCGCGGGAGGGGATCTCGGTGAGCGGCTCGTACGGGTCCACGAGCTTGTCCCAGTAGATCCGCTCGACCCGCTCCAGCAGGGCCTCGGGCGTGTACGGGAACCAGGAGGCGTCGGTGAGCAGCCCGCCGGCGCCGTGCTCGAAGAGGAGCTCGGCCTCGGCGAGCCCGGCTTCGGCGCGGGCCCGGGCGAGCGGCAGGACGCCGGGGTGGCGCTCGAAGTTGACCAGGCGGTGGAAGAGGCGGCGGTGGTCGCGCGGGTCCGCGAGGTCCTCGGGGTCGCGCACCAGGATGTCGGCGGGCTCCACGGCGGCGAGCCGGGCGCTCCAGGCGCCGGCGCTCTCCTGCCCGGCGGTGGTGGGGACCAGGTCCGCGCCGGCGGGCTCGCCGTCGGCGACGGACCGGGCCCAGGCGGCGAACACGGCCGCCTCCCGCTCGTCGAAGATGCCGAACATGGGGCCGCCGAACTTGATGGCCTTCAGGAAGCGGCAGGGGCCGCCGTCGCGTGCGGGCCGGAGCTGGCGGGCGGTGCGGAACTCGCGGACGAAGGCGGCGGCGTCGAGCTGCCCGTCGTCCAGCCAGTCGGTGAGCTTGCGGGTGCCCAGGCGGACCGCGCGGTGCTGGCGGCCGGCGTGCGGGGCGTGGCGTTCGACGATCCGCGCGACCTGCGCGTCCAGCGACAGCCCGTCGTGCCAGGCGGCGAGTTCGGCCAGGGCCGCGGTGTGCTCGCGCTCCAGGCGCACGAGGAGGCGTACGGCGGCCAGCGCGCGGCGGCGGTCCTCGGCCCCGGTCGGGGACTGCTCGGTGTGGGCGAGGTACGCGGCGAGCAGGGGGCGTACGTCGCTCTCGGCGAGCATCGGCTCGCTGCCGAGCAGGAGTTCGTCGAGGCCGAGGGCGTGGGCGGCGTAGTGGACGCCGACGACCTCGGGGAGGAAGGAGGCGGGCAGCCGGGACAGGGCCAGGTGGAAGGCTCCGTGCAGGGCGGTGAGGGGCAGGGCCCCGGCGTCGTCGAGGAAGGCGGCGGCCTCCACCCCGGGGAGGAAGACGCCCTGGCCGACCAGGGCCCGGCGGCGGCGGGCGGACAGGCCGGCCTCGGCGACGCCCTCGCCCTGGAGGCGCCAGTGCTGGCCGAAGAGGCGGCCCACGATCTCGGCGGGCTGGGTCGCGGCCTGGGAGAGGGTGTCCAGCCAGCAGCCGCCGGTCAGCGCGAGGGGGGCGCGCTGGCGCAGGACGGCGGTGCGCACCTCGGGGTCGGGGTGGGTGCGCAACGGGGCGAGGACGGCGGCGAGTTCGGCGCGGGCGGCCAGGACCTGGGCGGCGACGGCGTCGGCGTCCGCGTCGGCGTCCGCGGGCTCGTGGGCGCCGGGGGTCCGGTCGGCGCCGGGGGTCTCGTCGGCGTCGGGGGCCAGGAAGGCGGCGAGGACCCGGCGGGCGGCGAGCAGGACGGCCTCGCTCTCCTGGTCGGCGATCAGCCGGCGGAAAAGGTCGGCGGGCGGGGCGGCGGTGATCCGGGCGGCCTCGGCGGCGCCGGCCGGGGAGGCCTCGAAGGGGCCGGACGGCAGCGAGGTGGTCAGGTCGGGCAGGGCGAAGGCGGGGGCGTAGAAGCTCCGCGCCATGTCGAGGGAGATCTCCTCGTCGGGGGTGATGGGCGCGGTCATGTCAGTGGTCCCCCAGCTGTGCGGTGTCCGTTGCCGTGTTCGTCGCGGTGGCGGTGGCGATGGCGGTGGCGGTGTGGTGCGGGAGCTTGCGCAGCAGGACGCCGATGCGGACGCCCGGGACGCTGGACGCCAGCAGGTAGTGCCCGTGGGCCTTCAGGGCGCCGGCCGCGTCGCGGTCGACGAGGTTGATCAGCGGGTCGGCGGCGAAGCAGTGGCCCAGGCGCGGGATGTTGTCGAGGAAGAGCTGCTCGCGGGTGAAGCCGGCCTGGCGTTCCTTGAGGACGACCAGGGGCTTGTAGAGGTTGGCGTGGAGCACGCCCTGGATGTCGCCGATCTTCATGCCGGCGTCCTCGAGGATCCGTTCGTTGACCTCGCGGGCGAGGTCGGAGCTGATCTCGTTGGACCAGTCGAGTCCGGCGGGGTCCTGCGCGCCGGCGCCCGCGACGATCTCGTACGTGTCGGCGCCGAGGGGCTCGGCGGCGATCAGGCAGGAGGCGGCGCCGTCGCTGAAGAGGGCGAAGTTCTCCATGCGGGCGGATTCGTCGGTGACCCGGTCGGCGGTGATGACCATGACCCGGCGGTGCATGCCGGAGGCCACGTACGCCTGACCGGTGCGGATGCCCGCGAGGAGGTTGGCGCAGCGGCCCAGGGTGAGGCCGGTGAAGGCGGCGGCGCCGAGGCCGGTGGCGGCCATGACGTTCTCGACGAAGGCTCCGTGGGTGCGGGGGCCGCCGGGGAAGCGGGTGGAGCACAGGATGAGGCAGTCCACGTCCCCCGGGGAGACGCCCGCGCCGTCGAGGGTGGCGCGGGCGGTCTCGGCGGCGAGGGCCTCCAGGGTCTTGGCCGTGCGGTGGACCGTGCCCCAGCCCCAGAGTTCGGCGCGGGGAGGCATGCCGAAGCCGCGGGCCCGCTCCAGCAGGCCGTCGACGGTGGTGTGGTCGGCGGGGAGTTCGCCGAGCACGTAGCGGGGCGCGGACAGGTGGACGGCGGGGGCCTCGGCCGGGGCGGAGGCGGCGGGTGACGCGGACGGAAGGCTCACGGTGCCGGATCGCTCTCTGGGTCGGCGGACGGGGCGGGGGCGGTGGCGGGGGGTGTGGCGGGGCCGGCGGCGGCCAGCAGGGCGTTGGCCTCGTCGTACGGGAGGGCCTCGGCGACGAAGTCGAAGGTGCCCTCCCCGGCGATCTCGCGGGCGGCGCGGGTCAGGGCGCCGAGCGCGGCGCGGGAGAGGGCGGAGCCGGTGCTGATCCGGCGTACGCCGAGGGCGCCGAGGTCGGCCACGGACAGCTTGAGGGCGGCGGTCATCAGGACGTTGACGGGCCGTTCGACGGCGGCGCAGACGGCGCGGATCGCCTCGGCGTCCGGCAGGGCGGGGGCGTAGAGCACGTCGGCTCCGGCGGCCTCGTACGCGCGCAGGCGGCGGATGGTGTCGTCGAGGTCGGGCCGGCCCTGGAAGAAGTTCTCGGCGCGGGCGGTGACGGTGAAGGGGAAGTCCAGCCCCTTTGCCGCCTCCACGGCGGCGGCGACCCGCTCGACGGCCTCCTCGAGGGGGCGTACGGGGTCCTCGTCGCGGCCGGTGGAGTCCTCGATGGAGCCGCCGACCAGGCCTGCCGCGGCGGCGAGGCGGATGGTCTCGGCGACGTCCTCGGGCCGGTCGCCGAAGCCGCTCTCCAGGTCGGCGGTGACGGGCAGTCCGGTGGCGTCGACGATCGCGGTGGCGTTGGCGAGGATCTCGGCGCGGCTGACCTGGTTGGCCCCGTCGGGGCGGCCGAGGCTGTGGGCGAGGCCCGCGCCGGTGGTGGCGAGGGCGGCGAAGCCGAAGGAGGCCAGGATGCGTGCGGTCCCCGCGTCCCAGGGGTTGGGGACGACGAAGGGGCGGGGACCGGTGTGCAGGTCCCGGAAGGTGACGGCGCGCCGGAGTCGGGCGGCGTGATCGGTGCTCGGGGTGGTGGGGTGCATCGGGTTCCTCGCAGGGGTGCTGTCGTGCGTCGGGCCGGTTCTTCTAGATCATCTGCCTAGATCAGCTCAACGTACTGGTCACCGTTACGGGTTGCTCCGGCTGCCGCGTCGCGGGCCAGCGGGCGCAGGACGGAGGTGACGGCGTCCGGCCGGTCCTCGAAGTAGAAGTGGCCGCCGTCCGCCCAGTGCCGGTCGGGCTCCGCGGCACATTCGCGGGACCAGGCCTCGAGCGCGGGGGCGCTGATGTGCGGGTCCTCGGTGCCGTTGAGCAGGGTGACCGGGACGGCCAGCGGGGCGCCCGGGCGGTAGCGGTAGCCGGCGACCATGCGGAAGTCGGCCTTCAGGTGCGGCAGGAGGAGCTCCTGCATCGTCTCGTCCTCCATCACCTCCGGGGGCAGTCCGCCGAAGAAGCCGACGGCCTCGGTGAAGGCGCGGCCCTCCAGCCGGGCCGCCTCGACCACGCGGGGGGTGGGCAGCAGCGAGGGGGCGCTGCAACCGGAGACGACGAGCCCGGCGAAGCCCCGTACGCCGTCGAGGCGGCGGGCGACCTCGAAGGCGAGGGCCGCGCCGAAGCTGTGGCCGAAGAGGAGGAAGGGCCGGTCGTCGGTCGTGGCGCGGGCGATGGCGATGGCGGAGCCGTCGGCGAGCTCGGCGAGGGAGGCGGGGGCCGGCTCGCGGAAGCGGGGGCCGCGGCCGGGCGGGCAGACGGCGAGGATCTGCGCGTCGGGGTCCATGCCGGGCTGCCAGCCGAGGAAGGTCCGGGGGTTTCCTCCGGCGTGCGGGAAGCAGTAGACGCGGGCGGCGGGGGCGGGGGCCGCGGCGGTCTCGGAGGTCAGGAACCAGGGGGAGGCAACCACGAGGATCAGCCATTCCTTTGCCGGTCGGTCAGTGGCGGGAGGTGAGGCAGTGCAGTACGGGGTGCCGGTTGTGGGTCAGTTCCAGCCAACGTCGTTGGTGGAGGAGGGCGTCGGCGCGGGGGTGGTGGCCGGCTGCGGGTTGTTCCAGCCGACGTCACCGGCGTCACCGGCCACGACGTGCGGGTTCGCGTTGTTCCAGCCGACGTCTCCGAGGCGCAGGTGGCTGCCGGAGTCGGCGGAGAAGGCGCCCTGGGTGGCGATGCCGGTGACCGCCGTACCCAGGCCGAGGGCGATGCCCGCGGTCGCGAGTACGACTCGTCCGCGGATTCCCGAAACGCGGCCGGTCTGACGAGTCACCATGCGGTTCTTCACCATTTTGCCCAGTCCCCTCAAGTCGTTTCGTCTTTGGCGATTCCAGGAACGCCAAACCGAGGCGGTTTCCGGCGGTGCTGATCTCCGGGGCGCCTTCTCGGTGTTCGTTCCTGCGGTGAGACCAAATCTCCCCTGCCCGCTCGAGACCAGGTAGACCTACGATGGCTCCGGTTTACGCATTGCGGGAACCCACGGGGTCTCAACCGCCGCAAATATCTCCATACCGGACAGAGGGGGGTGGCAAGTGGACGTAGTCAAATACGTCAAAACCGCACAAAGCGGTACACCTGAGGAGCTGTGCGCGGCTGCGGCGGGGGAACCGCAGGCGTTCTTGCGGGAACTCGCAACGCATCTGGGCCTGCTGGCGCAGGAAGCCGCACAGCAGGCCGCGCGCCCTGCCACGGCCCCGGCGCTGGAGGCCTGCGGGGAGGAGGTGGTCGGTCCCGGTGTCCGCTATCTGCACGGCCTGGGCAGCATCTCGACGGCGATCAACGACGCCCTGGGGTCGGTCCGGCGGGACATCCTCACGGCGCAGCCCGACGGGGCGCGGCCGAGCGCGGTGCTGAAGGACGCCCTGGAATCCGTACGCCGGCACATCTCGGCGGGGATCGCCATGCGAACGCTGTATCAGCACACCACGAGATTCGACGAGGCGACGAAGGAATATGTCCGCGCCGTAACGGAATACGGCGCTCAAGTACGGACGCTGGAAGAATTCTTTGACCGTTTGATCATTGTGGACGATGTCGCCTTCATTTCGGCAAACGAGGACCGTACCACGGCGATCTCCATTACCGAACCGACTATCGTACGATTTCTTCGGGACACCTTCGACAAGGCCTGGGACCGGGCGAAACCCTTTCCCTTCGTTCCGCTGCACGCGGCGAAGGCGGCCGACGAGGTGGTCCCGGCGATCCGGGAGTCCATCAGCCGCCTGCTCGTGGAGGGCTACTCCGACAAGGCCATCGCCCGCCGCATAGGCATCAGCGAGCGCTCCCTCCAGGCCCACATCGCTGCCATCAAACAGGACCTCGGCGCCCTCAACCGCCTCCAGCTCGGCTACCTGCTGGGCCGCAACGAGGCCACCTACGTCCTTTGACCGCCGCCGCCCGTCAGCCCGGCGGTGCGGGGGCCGTCCCCCCTCCGCGAGGAGGGGGGACGGGCGCTCACTTGGCCGCGGCGGCCGGCTGGGCGGCGGCCGGGGCGGGGCGCTTGCGGGAGACCGCGACGCCGGCGAGGCAGATGGCTCCGCCCAGCAGGGTCAGCCAGCCCGGGACCTCGTCGAGGACGAACCAGGCGATGAGGATCACGACAGCGGGCACGGCGTAGGTGGTGGCGCCCATCTTCCCGGCGGTGGTCCGCGCCAGGGCGTAGGACCAGGTGGTGAAGGCGAGGGCGGTCGGGAAGAGGCCCAGGTAGACCATGTTGAGGGTGGCGGACAGGGGTGCCTCGGGGAGCTGCTGGAGGAGCTGCCCGGCGAAGGGCAGGGTGCAGACGGTGCCGACGAAGCAGCCGTACGTCGTCACCTGGAGTGGGTTCGCGTACTTCAGCGCGGGCTTCTGGAAGACCACCCCGGCGCCGTAGGCGAGCGCGGCGACCAGGCAGAGCAGCACACCGACGAGGGAGGAACTGCCGCCCTTCGAGGTGGACATCCCCACGACGGCCGCCCCCGCGAAGGAGACGCCCATCCCGACCAGCAGCATCGGCGGGAAGCCTTCCTTCAGCATCCAGCCGCTGAGCAGGGCGATGACGATGGGGCCGATGTTGACGACCATGGCGGCGGTGCCGGCGTCGACGCCCTGCTCGCCCCAGTTCAGCGCCACCATGTAGAGCCCGAACCACAGCACCCCGGAGGCCAGGATCCCGGGCCACGCCTGACGCGCCGGCAGCGGCGCCCGTTTGACGAGCAGTACGACGCCCAGCGCGACCGAAGCCGTCAGGAGCCGGCCCAGCGCGAGCGCCCCGGGGCCGAAGTGCTCCGCCGAAGCGCGGATGGAGACGAAGGCGGAGGCCCACATCACGACGGTGACGGAGGCTGCCAGGAGGGCACGTTGATCGGTTCTGAATGCGCCGGCCGTTTGGTCCATGCGGGCCAACGTACCGACGGGCACCGACCCTGCCTAGATCGTCCCAGGCGATCCGGACACCCCGGTCAGGATGCCGTCAGCAGGGCGCGCAGGCGCTCGGCGTAGGCCCGGGGGTGGCTGGTGTTGCCGTTGTGACCGCCGGGGAAGGTGCGTATCTCCGTGCCCAGGAGGTCCGCCAGTGCGTTGGCGCACGCGAGGTCGAAAACGGTGGCCGGAGTGGTCGCGCCGACGGCCGGGACGATGCGGGTCGCGGCGGTGGTCAGGGCGGCGGTGTCGAGGGTGTCCTGGACGATCGCCGTGAAGTCGTGCTCGATGAAGTAGGCGAAATTGGCGCGGCGCAGCTCGCTCATCGGCTGCGGGGTGAGCTCCGGCTCGGCGTCCTTGCCGCTGGTGTCTATGCCGAGCATCCGGGCGGCCTCCCGTACGGCCGCGGGGAGCCCCTCCTCGCGGTACAGGTGCTGGAGCTCGACGAGCTCCGCCTCATGCCGGGCGCGGTCGGCGGCATCCGGCAACAGGCGCGGGGCGACCGGCTCGTGGGCGATCAGGGTGGAGAGCTGCCCGGGGTGCCGGGTGGCCACATGCAGCCCGATGACGGCGCCGAGGCTGCAGCCGAGCATGAGGGCCGGCTCGTCGGTGACGGCGGCCAGCAGCCGGTGGACGTCCTCGGCGTGCTCGACGAGGGAGGTGGTCCGGCCGGGCTCCTCGAGCCGGCTGCGGGACAGGCCCCGGCGGTCGTAGGTCAGGACCGTGAAGGTGTCGGTGAGGTGCGGGACGAGGTCCACGGTGCGGTCCGCATCACCCTCGCCGCTCTGCGAGATGAGCAACAGCGGTCCGCAGCCCTGGAGTTGGTAGTGGAGAGTGGCGCCGGGGACGGAGAGGGTGGACATGACGGCTCCTTGCTGGTCTCGACGCGGGCCCTTCGTCCGCTGCTCTGCGATCAGCCTAATCCATCGAAACAGATACATCAAGAGAGATGTATTGGAATCGATGAATCGATTGTGATGTAGCTTGGGGTGGTGGATGGAATCGAACTGTTCCTGCTGGGCCGGGCCCTGATGAAGCTCGGCGAGGAAGCCCTGCCCGAACCCCCGGGCGGATCCGGGCAGTACGCGAGCGGCACCCGCTCCGTGGTGATCGTCGCCGGGGACATCGCCGCGCACCCGGACACCACCGTCGGGGAGACGGCTCAGCGCACGGGCCTGCCGCAGAGTCAGGTCTCGGGCGCCGTGGCCCGGCTGCGCGAGGCCGGCACGGTGCAGACGGCGCCCGACCCCGCCGACCGCCGCCGGACGCTGGTGCGCCAGTCCCCCGGGGCCTCCGCCCGCGTGGCCGCCGTACGGGCCGCCGGCAGCTCCAAGGTCGAGGAGGCCCTGGCCCGGGCCCTGGGCCAGGGCGGTGCCGAGCGGCTGCCCGAGGTGACCGAGGCCCTGGAACTGCTCGCCCGGCACCTGGCCGTACGCGGCGGCGGCGAACCGCGCTGACGGGGCGCGGGCGCGCCGGGCCAGGGGGCCGGACGGGCCGGACGGGCCAGGCGGGGGCCCGCCGGGTCAGCCCGGTTCAGCCGAGGCCCGCCGGGCACGCGCCCGCCCGGGTCAGGCCGCCGTGAAGGCCGCCAGGTCCTCGGCGACCGCGCGGACCACGGCCTCGTGCTGCGGCTGCCCGGCCAGGTAGAAGTGCCCGCCGGGGAAGCCCCGGAAGGTGAACGCGGCCCCGGTCAGCTCCCGCCAGCCCATCGCCTCGGCCACGCTCGCCCGCGGGTCGGACTCCCCGCAGAGCACGCTGACGGGGGTGCGCAGCAGCGGTCCCGGCTCGTGGCGCCAGGTCTCGATGGCCCGGTAGTCGCTGCGCAGCGCCGGAAGGATCATCGCCCGGAACTCCGGGTCGGCCAGCAGCCCGGCATCGGTGCCGGAGAGGGCGTGCACCCGGGCGAGCAGGGCGTCGTCGCCCTGGGTGTGGACGTCCTCGTCCCGGTGGATCAGCGGAGAGCGGCGCCCGGAGACGATCAGGCCGCTCGGCCCCTCGCCGGCCGCCTCCAGCCGGCGCGTCAGCTCGTAGGCGAGTACCGCGCCCATGCTGTGCCCGAACAGTACGAGGGGCCGGCCGCGCCACGGCGCCAGCGCCCGCTCCACCCCGTCGGCCAGCCCGGCCACGGTGTCCGGGATCGGCTCCCCCAGCCGCTCCTGGCGGCCGGGGTACTGGACGGTGAGCACCTCGGCGTGCGCGGCCAGGTCGCGGGAGAGGGGGAAGTAGAAGGAGGCGCTGCCGCCCGCGTGCGGGAGGACGACGAGGACCGGTGCGGCCCCCGGGTGCGCCGGCGGGTGGAAGCGGCGGATCCAGGGGCTGCCCTGCGCCACGGCGGTCATCGCACTTCCTTGAACTCGTCGGTGAGCAGCAGCTTCTTCTGGGGTTTGCCCATGGCGTTGCGGGGGATCGCGGGGACGAAGCGGACCTCGCGCGGCCGTTTGTGCACCGACAGGTGCGCGGCGACGAAGTCGGTGAGTTCGGCGCCGGTGACGCCCGCGGCGACGACGAAGGCGACGATCCGCTGCCCGAGGTCCGCGTCCGGGACGCCGACGACGGCCGCCTCGGCCACCTTGGGGTGGTCCAGCAGGGCGTTCTCGATCTCGCCCGCGCCGATGCGGTAGCCGCCGGACTTGATCATGTCGATGGAGGCCCGGCCCACGATGCGGTGGACGCCGTCCTCGGGGTCGACGGCCGCGATGTCGCCCGTACGGAACCACCCGTCCTCGGTGTACGCGGCCGCGGTGGCCTCGGGGCGGCCCAGGTACCCGGAGAACAACGTGGGCCCGGTCAGCTGGAGTTCGCCGATCTCGGCGCCGGGCTCGGCCGCGATCCGGGTACGGATGCCGGCGAGCGGGGTGCCGACGGTGCCGGGCCGGACCTCGCCGCCCGCACGGCCGCTGACGGTGATCAGCGTCTCGGTCATCCCGTAGCGCTCGACGGGGCGGTGCCCGGTGAGGCGCTCCAGGTCCCGGAAGACGGGCGCGGGCAGGGCGGCGCTGCCGGAGACGAGGAGGCGGGCCCCGGACAGGGCCGCGGCGGACTCCGGTTCGGCGGCGATGCGGGACCAGACGGTCGGCACCCCGAAGTACAGGCTGCCCCGCGCGGCGGCGTAGGCCTGCGGGGTCGGGCGGCCGGTGTGCACGAGGCGGCTGCCGGTGCGCAGGGCGCCGAGGACGCCGAGGACGAGGCCGTGCACGTGGAACAGCGGGAGCCCGTGCACCAGGGTGTCCTCGGCGCTCCACCGCCAGGCTTCGGCCAGGGCGTCCAGATCGGCGGCGATGGCGGCGGCCGTCAGCACGACCCCCTTGGGCGGGCCGGTGGTCCCGGAGGTGTACAGGATCAGCGCGGGGTCCTGCGGCCCCGCGGCCCCGCCGGATGCGGCGGGGGCCCGCCGGGCGAAGTCGACGCCCACCTCGACGGCGTCGGAGTCCCGCAGGATGTGCTCGCGTTCGGCGGGGCCGGCGTCGGGGGGCAGCGGTACGAAGGGCACCCCGGCCAGCAGCCCGCCGACGGCGGCGGCGACGGTCTCGAGGGAGGCGGTCGCCGTCACCGCGAAGGCGGGGGCTCCGGCGATGTCGGCGGCCACGGCGCTCGCCGCGCCGAGCAGTTCCTCGTACGAGGCGGTACGGCCGGCGACGCGGATGGCGTCCTCGCGGTCGCCGTACGTCCCGTCAAGCGCGGTCAGCACGCGGCAACTCCCTGTCGGTGGCGGACCCCCAGGCTACGTCCCCGCACCGGACTCCCGCCCGAGCGCGCCTGGTCCCTCGCGGGGGGGGGGGGGGGGGGCGGCCGGACGCGGCCCCGGCCGACCCGGCGGCGCCCCCGGGCACGGCGGTGCCCCCGGGCGGGCACGTCGGTGCCCCGGGCGCGGCCCCGCCGCCGTGCCTGCCCTGTCGGCGCGGCCCGGCCCGGCGGTGCGCCTCCGCCACGCGGCGGGTGCGGCCCGGCCCGGATGCGCCAGCGGCACCGGGGGCAGGGCCGCCGGACGGGATCCTCTCCCCGCCCCGCCCTTCCACCGTTCCCCGGGGCTCCGCCCCGGACCCCGGGCCGTCGGCCCGGAGGCGCGGGCGTGCGCGGCGCCGCCGCGGGGGCGGACGCGGCCCCCGGCCGGGTGTGGCGGGGCGCCGGGGCGCCCGCCAGGGGGTCACCCCTCGGGGTTCTCGCGGTCCTTGGCCGCGCGGGCCTCGCGGCGGGCGCGGCGGACTTCGAGGGTGAGGGAGAGCGTCGCGCCGATCAGCGTGAGTACGTCGGCGGCGGCGGAGAGGAGGTCGGTCATGGCGGGCCCTTCCGGGGTCGGGCCGCGGTGTGCGGCCGGTGGGCAGACCATGCGGGGGGAGTTGACTTGTCCGGACCCTCCGGGCGGAACATCGCAGGTAGGTTGCGGATGAAGGGGCACTTGTCCCGGACGGGCCGGACAAACGCACAGCGCGCGCAGCAGGGGGTACCTCGGTGGCGGGAACGAACAAGCGCAAGGGCCGGCCCTGGGGGGAGATCCGGCCGGTGAACCCGGCGGCCGGCAGGCTCGCCGCGTTCCTGCGCGCGCAGGTGGAGGGTTCCGGCAAGACCCTCGCCGTCCTGGAGAAGGAGATCAGCTGGTCCTCGACGCAGATCAGCTCGCTGCTCGGCGGGCGGATCCCGCCGCAGCGGTTCGTCACCTCGCTGATCACCGCCACGGTCCCCGCCCCGTTACGCGAACGCCGCCAGAGCGAGGCCGACACCCTGCTGTACGAGGCACTGCACCCGCCCCGCACCCCCGCGCCGCAGGTGGTGGCACCGCGCGCCGCTGCCACCACCCTGGACCTGGCGGCGGTACAGGCCCAGCAGATCGAGACCTACGACCGGCTCACGCGCGCCCTGGAGCAGCAGGCGGAGCTGCGCCAGACGGCCGACAACTCCGCGCGGCTGATCTGGATCCTGCTCGGCATGATCCACAAGCTGAACGACCGGGTCACCACCCTGAGCCGGGAGCGCGACCAGGCCGCGGGCCGGGAGGTCCTGGAGGCCGCCCGGGCCAAGCTCGAGCGGGCGCGGTCCCAGCAGGCCAAGGCGGAGAGCGAGCTGGACCGGGCCGAGGAGAAGAAGCGGCAGGCCGAGGCCCTCGCCGCCCGGCTCCAGGAGCAGATCACCGCGCTCACCGACGAACTCGACCGCCTGCGCGGCGCGGGCGGCGCCTCGGAGGAACCCCTCCCCCACCTCGCGCCGTACACCCAGCCGGCGGCCTCCGCCGACCCCGAGGGCGACGACATCGACGCGGCCCTCGCCCGGGTCACGGCGGTCAACGACACCGACAGCGACACGGTCCACCGCATCACCACGGAACTCGGCGACCCCGCCCCCGTCATTGTCCCGGACAACCCCACCACCAGCCCGGACACACCCAACAAGACGGCGAAGGAACTCCGCACCGAAGCCGAGGCGGCCATGGAAAGCGGCGACTTCCACGAAGCCACCCGCCTCTACGCCCTCCTGACCACTGCATCAACCAGCTTCTTGGGTCCCACTGCCCCCGACACCCTCTTCAGTCGGTACCAGCTTGCCTACTGCACCGGCAAGACCGGCGACCCCACCACCGCACGTGACCTGGTAGCCGCACTCATCCCCGACGAAACCGACGTCCTGGGCCCCGACCACCGCGACACCCTCACCAGCCGCCACCAGCACGCCTACTACACCGGCGAGGCCGGAGACCCCGCCACCGCACGCGACCTGCTGGCCGAACTCATCCAAGACCGCGAGCGTGCCCTGGGCCCCGACCACCGCGACACCCTCACCAGCCGCCACCAGCACGCCTACTGCACCGGCGAGGCCGGCGACCCCACCACCGCACGCGACCTGCTGGCCAAACTCATCCTCGACGAAACCGACGTCCTGGGCCCCGACCACCCCGACACCCTCACCAGCCGCCACCAGCACGCCCGCTACACCGCCGAGGCCGGCGACCCCACCACCGCACGCGACTTGGTGGCAGCACTCATCTCCTACGAAACCCCCATCCTCGGACCCGAGCATCCGGACACGCTCCTGAGCCGCTACCAGCACGCCTACTACACCGCCGAGGCCGGCGACCCCACCACCGCACGCGACCTGCTGGCCAAACTCATCCCCGACGAAACCCGCGTCCTGGGCGCCGACCACCCCAACACCCGGATCAGTCGCGAGCAGCTCATCGCCTGGACGGAGCAAGCCGACGACCCCGACACCGCCCCCGCCTGAGGCCGCACGGCCCGCGCCCCCCGGACGGGGGCGCGGGCCGACGGGGCAGGGGGGGGTTAGATCACGCCCTGGGCCAGCATCGCGTTCGCCACGCGTTCGAAGCCGGCGATGTTGGCGCCCGTGACGTAGTCGCCCGGGGTGGCGTAGCGGGTGGCCGTTTCGTGGGCGACCGCGTGGATGCCGCTCATGATGTCGGCGAGTTCCGCCTCGACCCGGTCGCGGGTCCAGGCCGCGCGGCCCGCGTTCTGGGCCATCTCCAGGGCGCTGACCGCGACGCCGCCCGCGTTGGCGGCCTTGCCCGGGCCGAAGGCGACGCCCGCCGCCTGGAAGAGGTGGACGGCCTCGGGGGTGGTGGGCATGTTGGCGCCCTCCGAGACCGCCTTGACCCCGTTCGCGATGAGCGTGCGCGCGTCGTCGGCGCCGAGTTCGTTCTGCGTCGCGGACGGGAAGGCCAGGTCGGCCGGCACCTCCCAGACCCGGGCGCCTGGCACGAACCTCGCGGAGGGCCCGCGCCGGGCCGCGTACTCGCTGACGCGTCCCCGCTCGACCTCCTTGACCTGCCGCAGCAGCGCCAGGTCGATGCCCTTCTCGTCGACCACGTAGCCCTGGGAGTCGGAGCAGGTCAGCGGGTTCGCGCCGAGCTGCTGGAGCTTCTCGATGGTGTACAGGGCGACGTTGCCGGAGCCGGAGACCACGGCCGTCAGGCCGTCCAGGGACTCGCCCCGTACCTTCAGCATCTCGGCGGCGAACAGGACACTGCCGTAACCGGTGGCCTCGGGCCGGATCGCGGAGCCGCCCCAGCCCTGCCCCTTGCCGGTGAGGACTCCGGCCTCCCAGCGGTTGGTGATGCGCCGGTACTGGCCGAACAGGTAGCCGATCTCGCGGCCGCCGACGCCGATGTCGCCGGCCGGGACATCGGTGTGCTCGCCGATGTGGCGGTGCAGCTCGGTCATGAAGGACTGGCAGAACCGCATGACCTCGGCGTCGGACCGGCCGCGCGGGTCGAAGTCGCTGCCGCCCTTGCCGCCGCCGATGCCGAGCCCGGTGAGCGCGTTCTTGAAGATCTGTTCGAAGCCGAGGAACTTCACGACGCCGATGTCCACCGACGGGTGGAAGCGCAGGCCGCCCTTGTACGGGCCGAGCGCGCTGTTGAACTCCACCCGGTAGCCGCGGTTGACGTGGACGTGCCCGTGGTCGTCCGTCCACGGCACCCGGAAGATGATCTGCCGCTCCGGCTCCACCAGCCGCTCGACGAGCCCGGCCTCGGCGTACTCGGGGCGCGCCGCGAACACGGGGGCCAGGGTGTCCAGGACCTCCCGTACGGCCTGGTGGAACTCGGGCTGAGCGGGGTTGCGGCGCTCGATGTCGGACCGCAGTGCGTCCAGCCGGTGCTTCGGGTCGGTCACGGTGTGATTCCTCTCCAGGGTCCTGGCGGGCGTGCGGGCCCAGCGGAGGTTACCGCGCACCGGGGGTGCTCCCGGAATAGGTCATCCGGCCTGCGCAGCAGGGGTGTTGGGCCTGTGCAATGGCACGAGAGGTGGCCTGTGTACGACCGTAGTATCAGCTGGGGATGGCTTGCATCAGGGGCGGAACGGCCGGGGATGGGCGAGAATCCGGCCATCGCGGTGCGGCAGTAATGCGGCACCCACATACGCGGGGGGACCACGTGGAAACGGCACGGTTCGCGTCACTGATCGCTGCGACCATCACCATGGGCCTGGTCAGCGGCCTCTTCTACGGGTTCTCGGTGGCGGTGATGCCAGGGCTGCGCGCCTCGTCCGACCGGACGGTGATCGAGACGATGCAGCGGATCAACGTGGCCATCCTCAACGGCTGGTTCCTGCTCGGCTACATGGGGGCGCTGCTGTTCACCGCCCTCGCCCTCGGCCTGCACCTGCCGGCCGACGGGCACCATGCGCTCGTGCCGCTGGCCGGGGCGTTCGTCGCGTACGTCCTCGCGATGGCCGTCACCGGACGCGTGAACATCCCGCTCAACAACGCCCTGGCGCAGGCGGGCCCGGTGGACCGGATCGCCGACCCGGCGGCCGTGCGCCGCGCGTTCGAGGGCCCGTGGGTCCGCGCGAACGTGTGGCGCACGCTGCTCTGCACGGTGGCGTTCGGCCTGCTGACGTGGGCCCTGGTCCTGCACGGGCAACACGCCTAGCAGCTCACCGCTCTCAGCGGGCCGTGGAGCGGCCGTGGAGGAGGAGGGCGCGGGAGAGGGCGGCGAGGGCGGCGGTGCAGAGCAGGGTGCGCAGGATGTTCGTGGTGACCCAGGTGCCCTTGAACGTGTCCACCACCGCGAAGTCGGTCAGCTTCGCCGCGTCGCCCGCGTCCGCGAGCTCGTTGTTCAGCGGGATGTTCACCGCGAAGGTGATCACCAGGACGAGGAGGTAGGCGACGGCCGCCGCGCCCGCCCAGAGCGCGGTCCCGCGTCTGCCCTTGCGGTACGCGACGGCCGCCGAGGCGATGGTGGCGAGCAGCGCGAGGACGAAGACGCCGCCGAAGAGGCCGTTGCCGTCGATGGCGGCGTTGAAGTGCTGCATGGCGGTGACGTACGTACGGTCGTCGCCGGCGGCCAGGCCCGGCATCACCGAGACGTCGAAGGCGAAGAACAGACCCGCCATCAGGCCGACGAGCACGGTGGAGAGTCCGAGCAGGAAGGTGGTGGTGGCGGCGGCCTTGGGTCTGCCCTGCCGTGAGCTGTGTTCCAGGTTCGAGCTGTGTTCCGGGTTCATGGAAGCGTCCTCGCCTGATGGCTGGTTACCGGCGGGCCGCACGCCCGCGCGCGCAGTGATCGTGACATCCGCACCGGCGCCGTACCAGCGGTTTCGCCAAGAACCCCGGACGGGCCGGGGAGAACTCCCCGGCCCGTCCAGATGGCGGAATATCAGCGCAGCATCAGCCGTGCACGTGCAGCGGCTTCCCGGCGAGCGCCAGGTGGGCCTCGCCCAGGGCCTCGGTCTGCGTCGGGTGCGCGTGGATGAGCTGCGCGACCTCGGACGGGAAGGCCTGCCAGTTGAAGATCAGCTGGGCCTCGCCGATCTGCTCGCTGGCGCGCGCGCCGATCATGTGCAGGCCGATGACGGGGCCGTCGACGACCTGGACGAGCTTGACGTCGCCCGCCGACTTCAGGATCTTGCTCTTGCCGGTGCTGCCGGCGTTGAACTTGCTGACGACGACCTTGTCCTCGCCGTAGACCTCCTTGGCCTTCGCCTCGCTGAGGCCGACGGAGGCGATCTCGGGCTCGCAGTAGGTGACCCGCGCGACGCCGTCGTAGTCGATCGGGGTCACCGGCAGGCCCGCGATGCGCTCGGCCACGAGGATGCCCTCGGCGAAGCCGACGTGGGCCAGCTGGAGGGTCGGGACGAGGTCGCCGACGGCCGAGACGGTCGGGAGGCTGGTGCGCAGCAGCTCGTCGACCACGACGTGGCCGCGGTCGAGGGCGACGCCGGCCTCCTCGTAGCCGAGGCCGGCGGAGACGGGGCCGCGGCCGACGGCGACGAGCAGCAGCTCGGCCTCGATCTGCTTGCCGTTCTCCAGGGAGACCCGGACGCCGGTCTCGGTGTACTCGACGCCGGAGAAGCGCGAACCCAGCTCGAACTTGATCTTGCGCTTGCGGAAGGCGCGCTCCAGGGACTTGGAGATGTCGACGTCCTCGGCGGGCACCAGGTGCGGCAGGCCCTCGACGACGGTGACGTCCACGCCGAAGGACTTCCAGGCGGAGGCGAACTCGACGCCGATGACGCCGCCGCCGAGCACGACCGCCGACTCGGGGATCCGGTCCAGGAACAGCGCGTGGTCGGAGGAGATGACCCGGTTGCCGTCGATGGCCAGGCCGGGCAGCGAGCGCGGCTGGGAGCCGGTGGCGAGGACGACGTGGCGGCCCTTGTAGCGCACGCCGCCGGCCTCGACCTCGGTCGGGGAGACGAGGCGGCCCTCGCCCTCCACCAGGGTGAGGTTCTTGCGCGCCTTCAGGGTGCCCTGGAGGCCCTTGTAGAGGCCGGCGATCACGCCGTCCTTGTACGCGTGCACCCCGGCTATGTCCACGCCCTCGAAGGTGGACTTCACTCCGTAGGACTCGCTGCGGCGCAGCTCGTCGGCGACCTCGCCGGCGTGCAGCAGCGCCTTCGTCGGGATGCAGCCGTTGTGCAGGCAGGTGCCGCCCAGCTTGCCCTTCTCGATGAGGACGACGTCGAGGCCGAGCTGGGTCGCGCGCAAGGCGCAGGAGTAGCCCCCGCTACCGCCACCGAGGATGACTACGTCGTACACGCCGTCGGCGGAACTCTCCATTGCAGATGACCTTTCGTCTCCCGTGGCATTACCAGCCCTCCCGGCATGCTCTCATCTTCCGCTCGCGGGGCCGGTTTTGGGGGTGCGGTATCCCGTGCGCATCGAGTGCCTCTCGAGGCTTCGTATAGGTGCCGTCCCGTCCGCGTCGCAGCGGCCTAGTGGCCCGCTCTCGGTCCGCTCCGGGAGAGCCGGAGAACCCCCCGCGGATATTTTCAGCCGACGTCTTTCCATCCCCGCCCCGGCGAGGAGGCCGGGGAAAGCGGGCGCTCCGCGCTGACGTACGCCCACCGTCGCCGCACCGGCAGCCGGTTCGCCTGCGAGGACTACGTGGGCGCGCTGACCGGAACGGCTGGATTCAGCCGCTCTTGAGTCCGCCTCCACTCGCGGTGCGCACCATCTCCCCCGCATGACCTCGTGGCAAGACGGATGGGTGAAAAGAAGGACGATGGCTGAAGACACGCGTGGTTCCCTCCCGGGCAGTGGCGTGCCTGCCGACAACCGGATCGCTGTCGTCGGCCTGTCCTGCCGCCTCCCCCAGGCGCCGGACCCGGACGCCCTGTGGCGGCTGCTGAGCGACGGTGTCGACGCCATCACCCCCGTGCCCGAGGACCGCTGGGACGCCACCGCGTTCTACGACCCGGACCCCTCCGTGCCCGGCCGTACGAACAGCCGCTGGGGCGGCCACCTCGACCGTGTCGACACCTTCGACCCGGCCTTCTTCGGGATCTCCCCGCGCGAGGCCGCCGCGATGGACCCGCAGCAGCGCCTGGTGCTGGAGCTGGGCTGGGAGGCCCTCGAGCAGGAGGACGTGCTGCGCCGGGCCTGCGAGCGGGCCGGCGTCGACCCGCTCCACGTCCAGTACGTGGAACTGCACGGCACCGGCACCGCCGTCGGCGACCCGGTCGAGGCCGCCGCGCTCGGCGCCGTCCTCGGTACGGGCCGGGCGGCGGACCGGCCGCTGCTCGTCGGCTCCGCCGTCGAGGCCGTGCACCCGCTGCCGTACACCGTCTCCGGCACCACCCCGGACGCCCTGCGCGCCCAGGCCCGGCAGCTGCGCACCTGGCTCGGGGAGAACTCCGGCGCGCGGCCGCAGGAGCTGAGCCGGGCGCTCGCCGCCACCCGTACGGCCTTCGAACACCGGGCGGTGGTCGTCGCCGCGGACCGGGAGGAGCTGGCCCGGGGGCTGGACGCCCTCGCCCGGGACCAGCGGGCCGCGGGCCTGGTGCGGGGGACCGCGACGCAGGGGCGGGACCTGGCCGTCCTCTTCACCGGTCACGGCAGCCAGCGCCTCGGCATGGGACGCGGCCTGTACGAGGCCTTCCCCGTGTTCGCCGAAGCCTTCGACGCCGTCTGCGCCGAACTGGGCGGCGGGATCAAGGAGGCCGTCTTCGGCGAGGACGCCGACGCCCTGAACCGCACCGGGACCACCCAGCCCGCCCTCTTCGCCGTCGAGGTCGCCCTCTACCGACTGGTCGAGTCCTGGGGTGTCGTGCCGAAGTTCGTCGGCGGGCACTCGGTCGGCGAGATCGCCGCCGCGCACGTCGCTGGCGTGCTGTCCCTCAAGGACGCGGCCGTACTCGTCACCGCGCGCGGCAGGCTGATGGAGGCCCTCCCCGAGGGCGGAGTCATGGTCTCCGTCCAGGCCGGCGAAGAGCAGGTCAGCCCGCTGCTGGTGCCCGGCGTCGCCATCGCCGCCGTCAACGGGCCCAAGGCCGTGGTCATCTCGGGTGCGCGGGCCGCCGTACAGGACGTGGTCGTCCAGCTCGCGGAGCAGGACATCAAGTCCAAGGCCCTGCGCGTCAGTCACGCCTTCCACTCCCCCCTCATGGACCCGATGTTGGAGGAGTTCCGGCAGGCCATCGCCGCCCTGGACTTCCGGCAGCCGGACATCACCTTCGTCTCCGCGCTCACCGGCGGCATCGTCTCCGAGGAGATCGCCCGCCCGGACTACTGGGTGAACCACGTCCGCGAAGCCGTCCGCTTCCACGACGCCATCCGCACCCTCGAAGCCGAAGGGGCGGCAGCCGTACTGGAGTTGGGCCCCGACGGGGTCCTCACCGCCATGGCCCGACCCTGCCTCACCGACGAGGGCGCCGCCGTCCTGGTCCCCTCCCTGCGCCGGCAGGGCGACGAGGTCCGGGCGCTGCTCACCGCGACCGCGAGCCTGTACGCCCACGGCGCCCTCGGCCGGCTGCCGCTCGGGATCCCCGACGGCCCGGCGCTGTTCGGGCTGCCGACGTACGCCTTCCAGCACGAGCCGTACTGGCTGGAGAACGCGCCCGGCGCGGGCGGGGCCGGTACCTCCGGGATGGCGGCGACGGGGCATCCGCTGGCCGCGTTCCGCCTGGACCTGCCGGAGGCGGGGGCCGTGCTGTTCACGGGTACGGTCTCGGCGCGCAGCCACCCGGAGTTCGCCGCGTCCGGTGGTGTGCCGGTGGCGGCGCTCGTCGAGGCGGCCCTCGCGGTGGGCGGCGCGGTCGGGGTGCCGGAGGTCGAGGAGGCCTCCGCCGAGGCGGCGCTGGTACTGCCCGAGCGGGGCGGGGTCGGGCTGCAGCTGCTGGCCGAGGCCCCCGACGAGGCGGGCCGGCGGCGGCTGACGGTGGCCTCCCGGGCGGAGGGCGCCGACGGGGAGGAGCCGTGGGTGCGGCACCTGACGGCGGTGCTGGCGCCCGGGCGGGCGCCGGGGCGGGCGCCGGGGCGGGCGCCGGGGCGGGCGCCGGCCTTCGGCCCCGTCGAGTGGCCGCCGCAGGGCGCGGAGCGGCTGGAGGAGGCCGAGGAGCACCCGGCGGTGGAGCGGGCCTGGCGGCGCGGCGAGGAGTTCCTCGCGGAGGTCGAACTGCCCGCCGCCCTGCACGGGCAGGCCGGGGCGTACGCCCTGCACCCCGCGCTGCTGGAGGCCGCGCTGCACCCCGTGCTGGCCGCGGGGGAGGGCTCTTCGGCGGCCCTGGCCTGGAGCGGTACGGCCCTGTACGCGACCGGGGCGACCTCCCTGCGGGTGCGTGCGGTGCGCGGCGCGTTCGGGGTGGTGGCGCTGGAGCTGGCCGACGTGCGGGGCGGTGCGGTGGCCGCGGCGACCGTGACCCTGTCCGAGGCGCCGGACGGCGGGCGCGGCGGACGGCCCGTCACCCCGCTGCGGCTGGTGTGGGAGCGGGCGGCCGAGGCCCCCGAGCCGGCCCCGGGCCTGCGGCGGGCGCTGCTCGGCGTACCGGGCGGCGGATACGGCCCGTCGCCGCTGCCGGACTGCGACGAGGCGCCCGCGTACACCGGTCTGCCCGCGCTGCTCGCGGTGGCGGCGGACGGCGGCCCGCTGCCGGAACTGGTCCTGGCCCGCTGCGCGCAGCCCGTCGCGGGGGCCGAGGTGTGCGGCCCGGGTGTGGTGGCGGCGGTGGCCGGGGCCCGGGAGCTGGTCGGCGCCTGGCTCGCGGAGGAGCGGTGCGCCGGCTCGGTGCTCGCGGTCGTCACCGGCGGCGCCGAGGAGGTGCTGCCCGGGGAGGGCGTCGCCGATCTGGCCGGGGCGGCCGTACGCGGCTTCGTACGCTCGGTGCAGGCGAGGCTCGCCGGTGCGGGCGGGGGCCGCGTCATCCTGGTGGACGTGGACGACAGCGACGCGAGCCGCAAGGCCCTGGTGCGGGCGCTGGGCGGCGGTGAGCCGGAGCTGGCCCTGCGCGACGGTGTCGCGTACGCGCGGCGCCTGGTGCGGGCCGAACCCGCCCTGCCCGGGGTGCCCGCCGGCGGGCCGGACACGGTCCGGCTCGGCGGTGCGGTCGACGGGCCGCGCGCCGAGGAGAGCGTGCGGCACCTGGTGGAGGAGCACGGCGTACGGCTGGTCGGGCCCGGGGAGGAAGCGGCTGCGGTCGTGCACCTCACCGGCCCGGACTGCCCCTCGCTGGAGGCCTCGGTCGATGCCGCGCTCGCCCTGGACGGGCACACGACCCCGCTGGCGTTCGTCACCACCGTCGGGGCGGCCGTCGGCGGGGCCGGCGCCGAGGACGGCGCGGTGCTGGGCTCGTTCCTCACAGCGCTGGCCGCCCGCCGCCGTGCGGCCGGGCTGCCGGCCGCCGTCCTGGGCTGGGGCGCGGACGCCGACGGCCTCCCGGCGGGGCTGGCGGCGCCGGCCGGCGGGGACGGCGCGGCCCTGCTCGGGCACGCCCTCGCGCGGAGCCTGAGCCTGGTCGCGGCCCGCGCCGACGCGGGCGCGCTGCGCGCCGCCGGGCGGCCCGTGCCGGCGCTGCTGCGGACCCTGGTCGCCGAGCGGCCCCGCCGGGCGGCCAACCGGGAGGCCAACCGGCCGTCCGACGGCGGGCTTTCGCCGCGCGAGCGGCTGGCGGCGCTGCCCGCCGGGGAGCGGGAGCGGGCGCTGACGGGCCTGGTGCGCGCCCACGTGGCCGGTGCGCTGGGGCACTCCGACCCCGAGGCGCTGTCGGTGGAGCGGTCCTTCACCGAGCTGGGCTTCCAGTTGCTGACCGCCCTCCAGCTGGCGCGTTCGCTGCGCGAGGCCACCGGGCTGACGCTGGCCCCGGTCACGGTGTTCGACCACCCGTCGGTGACCCGGCTGGCCGGGCACCTGGCGGGACTGCTCGCGGAGCGGGACCCGGCGGGCGGATCAGCGGCGGGCGGATCAGCGGCGGGCGGATCAGCGGCGGGCGGGCCCTCGCCCGCACCATCGGCCGGGGGCACCTTCGCGGGGCTGCTGCGCGGCGCCCACGCGCAGGGCCGTACCGCCGAGGGCGCGGCCCTGCTGATGGCGGCGGCGGAGCTGCTGCCCGGCTACGACTCGCGGGCCGGGGTGGAGCAGTGGCCGGCCGCGGCGCGGCTGGCGCCGGGGCGGGAGGGGGCCGCGGGGCTGTTCGCGTTCCCCTCGCTGGGCGCGGCCTCCGGCCCGCACGAGTTCCTCGCGCTGGCGGCGGCCCTGGACGGCCGGCGGGGTCTGACGGTGCTCGCACACCCCGGCTTCGCGGGCGATCCGGTGCTGCCGCGCAGCCGGCAGGCGCTGGTACGGGCCCAGGCGGAGGCGGTGGCCGAGGCCGCGGGCGGTACCCGTCCGGTGCTGCTGGGGCACTCCTCCGGCGGGTGGATCGCGCACGCCGTGGCCCGGGAGCTGCTGGAGATCGGCCATGAGGCGGCGGCGGTGGTGCTGCTCGACACGTACGCGCGGGGCGAGAACCGGCACGGCCTGGCGGTGCTGACGGAGCGTCTGCTGGACGCGGACAGCCCGCTGGGGGTGCCGGACGACGCCCGGCTCCTCGCGATGGGCGGCCACCTGCGGGTGTTCGCCGACTGGGCGCCCGAGCCGGCGGCGGCGCCCACGCTGCTGGTGCGCGCGTCGGCGTCCGCGGCCTCGGCCGCGGGCGGCTGGGAGTACGCCGACCACCTGGCGGAGGTGGACGGCGACCACTTCTCGCTGCTGGGCGCGGACGCGGGCGCAGTGGCGGACACCGTGGACAGCTGGCTGCGGGAGGTGACCGCCTGATGGCGGCCCCGGCCCGGCGGCTGCTCGCCGTATCCGATCTGCACGTGGTGCACGCGGAGAACCGCAGGCTGCTGGAGGAGCGGATCGTGCCGGGGTCGCCCGGGGACTGGCTGCTGGTGGCCGGGGACGTCAGCGAGACGGCGTCCGAGATCGAGTGGGCCCTCGGGCTGCTGCGGGACCGGTTCGCGCGGGTGGTGTGGTGCCCGGGCAACCACGACCTGTGGACCCCGAACGACGATGCGGTGCAGCTGCGCGGGGAGCCCCGCTACCGGTACCTGGTGGAGATGTGCCGGCGGCTGGGGGTGCTCACGCCGGAGGACCCGTACCCGGTGTGGGAGGGGCCGGGCGGGCCGGTGGTGGTGGCTCCGCTGTTCACGCACTACGACTACTCGTTCCGCGATCCGGCGCTGACGAAGCAGGAGTCGCTGGCCGCCGCCCACGCCTCGGGGGTGGTGTGCACGGACGAGTTCCTGCTGCACCCGGACCCGTACCCGGACATGGACAGCTGGTGCCGGGCCCGGGTGGCGGCGACGGCGGAGCGGCTGGACGCGGTGGACCCGGCGCTGAGCACCGTACTTGTGAACCACTATCCGCTGGTGCGGGAGCCCACCGACATCCTGCGCTACCCGCAGTTCGCGCAGTGGTGCGGGACCACGCTCACCGCGGACTGGCACCTGCGCTACCGGGCGGCGGCCGTGGTGTACGGGCATCTGCACATCCCCCGCACGACGTACCACGACGGGGTGCGCTTCGACGAGGTGTCCATCGGCTATCCGCGCGAGCGCAGGCAGCGCGGACTGCCGCGCGGGGTGCTGCGGGACGTCCTGCGGCCGCGCGAGGACGGGGCCTGACAACGGCCCGCATCATGACGGGGCGGACCGGCTGGTCCGCCCCGTGTCGCGTTCCTGCCGCCATTCCTCGGCCGCCCGGATCATGGTCCGGCCGACGTGCTCGAAGAAGTCGCCGATGTCCTGCATACGGGTTCCGGCGGGGGTGGCCGCGCCGAGGGTCCGCGCGCTGCGGCGGGCGAAGTCGGCCAGCATGGCGTTCTGGCGGGCGCTGGCCATCCAGCCGCGGAACCAGGCGTCGGCGTCGATGACGTACCGGTCGCGCCGCCGGCCGGGCTCGCGTTCGCGCCGGATGAGTTCCTGCTGCTCGAGTTCGCCGACGGCCTTGGAGATGGAGGCGGGGCTGACCTGGAGGCGCTCGGCCAGTTCGGTCGCGGTCAGGCTGCCGCCGTCGGTGACGTAGAGGGAGGTCAGTACCCGGGCCGTCATCCGCGGCAGCCCCGTACCGACCATCATCGCGGTGAACTGTTCCTCCAGTTCGCGCACGGCCCCCGGGTCGTGCCCGTGCGCGGCGTCGTCCACGGCCGGCGCGGCCGGGGCCGGGCCCTGCCTGCTGCGGCGGGCCCGCCCGACGGTCGCCCGGTGCGCGGTGTCGGCCCGGTATGCGGCGGGGCCGCCGTTGCGGGCCACCTCCCGGGTGACGGTGGAGACGGGCCGGTCCAGGCGGACGGCGATCTCGGTGTAGGTGAGTCCTCCCACCAGTCCCTCGGCGATCTCCCGCCGCTCCTCGTGCGTCAGTCTGCCTCCGGGCACCGGCCCTGCCTCCGTCGTGTCGTGCCGTGTTCCTCGTATGGGGCCAGTATTGCTTTCGATAGCAGCCCATTGCAAATCACCTGAGGCTGCATTTGCATTCAGCTCCACGTCCATTGCAAAACTTCAAGGCCACGACCTGCACCTTTCCACCCCACACGCGCTTTTTGATTGACGGATAACTGAAAGCAATTTAGCTTTTAGTTATCCGCGAACAAGGAGCCCCGATGATTTCCCTCCTCACCCCGCTACGCACCTGGCACCGGCCGCTGCTGGTCTGCGCCGCGCTCATGCTCGGCCTCGTGCTCGTCTCCGGCGTGGGGCTCGTGGTCGACGGCCGGACCCTGCTGGACGAGCCGGTGTGGGTGAAGCCGCTCAAGTTCGGCTTCGCCTTCGCCCTCTACGCCGGCACGCTGGCCTGGCTGCTGACGAAGCTCACCAGGGGAAGGCGGCTGGGCCGGTGGGTGGGCACCGTCTTCGCGGTGGCCGCGACCCTGGAGGTCGGCGCCATCACGGTGCAGGCGGCACGCGGCACCTTCAGCCACTTCAACGCCGACCAGAGCGACCCGGTCACCCTGGCCCTCGTCCCGCTCCTGAGCTTCGGCGTGCTGGTCATCGTCATCGCGCAGCTGGTCCTCGCGGTCGTCGTACTGATCCAGCGCACCGGCGGGGCCGCGCTGAAGCGGGCGATCCGCGCCGGGCTGGCGCTGGCCACCTTCGGGATGCTCGTACCGGTCTTCTGGATGGTCACCGAGGTCCACGCCCGTACGGTGACCGACGCCAACGGCCGCTCCGTGCCGATGTACCAGGGCCACGGCATCGGCGACCCCGACGGCCACGGCATGCCCCTGACCAACTGGAGCGCGACCGGCGGCGACTTCCGGGTACCCCACTTCTTCGCCCTGCACGGCATCCAGGTCCTCCTCCTGGTCACCGCGGTACTGGCCGCGCTGGCCGCCAGGCACGTCTGGCTGCGCGACGAGAAGGTACGGGCCCGCCTGGTCGGCAGCGCCACCCTCGGCTACACCGGGCTCGTCGCGGTGGTGACCTGGCAGGCGTGGCGCGGCCAGTCCCTGATCCACCCGGACCCCGCAACCCTCCTCGCCCTCGCCGTGGTGCTGCTGCTCACGGCGGCCACCACCGCGCGGGTGATCATCACCGCCAGGCGCCGCGCGGCCACGGCCCGGGCCTTCGAACTCCCCGAGATGGCGCGCTGACCGCCCTCCCACCCCTGCCCGCCGAACCCCTCGAAAGGAAGCCCGCCATGACCACGCCCTCCCCTTCCTCCTCCTCTTCCTCCTCCTCCGCCGCCGCCGCCGTACAGCACACCCTCGACCACGCCGTGGCCCGCGGCGGTGCCCCCGGCGCCGTCGCCGAGGTCCGCGACGGCAAGGGCACGTGGTTCGGCTCGGCGGGCTACGCCGACACCGCCACCGGGCAGCGGCGCCGGCCCTCCGAGCGGTTCCGTATCGGCAGCGCCACCAAGGCGTTCACCGCCACCGTGGTCCTGAAGCTGGCGGCCGAAGGCCGGCTGAGCCTCGAGGACACGGTCGAGCGGTGGCTGCCCGGCCTGGTGACGGGCAACGGCTACGACGGCCGTACGGTCACCGTCCGGCAGCTGCTCAACCACACCAGCGGCATCTCCAACTACGGCAACGACCCGGAGTTCTTCAAGAAGGGCATCGGCGAGGCCTGGTTCCGCCACCGCCACGACACCCACACCCCCGAGCAGCTGGTCGCGACCGGCCTGGCCACCGCGCCCCTCTTCGCCCCGGGCGAGGCCTTCCTCTACTCCAACACCAACTACTTCCTGGCCGCGCTGATCGTCGAGAAGGCCACCGGCGCGGCCTTCGCGGACGAACTCACCCGACGGATCCTGCGCCCCCTGGGCCTCGACGCGACCTACCTCCCGGGCACGGATCCGCAGATCGCCGGGCCGCACCCCCGCCACTACTCCACCCTGTTCTCCTCCGACGCCGAGCCCGCGATCCACGACGCGACCGAGATGAACCAGTCCTTCGCCTGGGCGGCCGGCGGCCTCGTCTCCACCACCGGCGACCTCCAGCGCTTCTTCGGCGAGCTGCTCGCCGGCCGCCTGCTGCCCGCCGCCGAACAGCGGGAGATGTTCACCACCGTCGAAACCGCGGGACCCGTCCCGTGGATCCCCGGCACCCGCTACGGCCTGGGCGTGTTCTCCCAGGACCTGCCGAGCGGGGTCACGGTCTGGGGCAACGCGGGCGCCACCTACGGCTCGTGGACGTACGCAGTGGGCTCCCGCGACGGGGAACGCCTGCTCACCAGCCAGGTCAACGGCGACTGGAGCGGCCTCGGCGTCTTCGACGAGCTGCTCGACGCCGCGTTCCGCCCGGTCGAGCGGCCGTAGGACGATCGGCGAGGCACGTCCTATCCGCTCTCGACCAGGGCTTGAGCGGCCGCTGGTGCCGTGGAGGGGCGAGGAGTCCGTTCCCACGGTGCGCTCCTCCTGTGACGGACGAGAGAAACGGACGCTTCCCCATGGCAGACCCCCAGGCTCTGCGTGACCTGTGGCTCAGGGAGTACCACCCCGCTCCGGACAGCGGGCTGACCCTGGTCTGCTTCCCCTACGCGGGCGGCGCCGCCAGCTACTTCCACCCGCTCTCCGAGGCGCTCTCGCCCGGGGTGCGGGTGCTGGCGCTCCAGTACCCGGGGCGCCAGGACCGGCGTAACGAACCGGTCCGCACCAGCGTGGACGTGCTGGTGGACGAGATCACCGAGGTCCTCTCCGCCTCTGTCTCCGGCCCGATGGTGTTCTTCGGCCACAGCATGGGCTCCACGCTCGCCTACGAGACCGCGCGCCGGCTGGAGGCCGACGGGCAGGGGGATCGCGTGCTCGGGCTGGTCCTGTCCGGGCGCCGCGCCCCCGGCACGGTCCGCGAGGAAACGGTCCACCTGCGGGACGACGCCGGCATCATCGACGAGGTCGTACGCCTCGACGGCACCAGCGCCGCCCTCCTGTCCGACGAGGACATCGTCGCGATGGTGATGCCGGCGCTGCGCGGCGACTACACGGCGGTGGAGACGTACGTCCCCCTGGAGGGGACGCGGCTGCGCTGCCCCGTCAGCGTGCTCACCGGCGACGCCGACCCGCAGGTGACGGCCGAGGAGGCCGGAGCCTGGGCGGAGGCCACCGACGGGGACTTCCGCGTCCGCACCTTCCCGGGCGGCCACTTCTACCTCAACGCGCAGCGGGACGCGGTGAACGCGGCCCTGGCCGAAGACCTCGCCGCCTTCGGCTCCGCCCGAGTGTGAGCGACCTGCCACGCCTACCGCGCTGACGGCGATCCGCGCCGATCTGGGCGCCACGGTCGAGGACCTCCAGTGGATCACCAACGCGTACATCCTGGGCTTCGCCGGCCTGCTGCTGGCGGCGGCCGCCCTCGGTGACCGCTTCGGCCGCAAGCACGTCTTCGTCACCGGCATCGTCCTCTTCACCCTGACCTCGGTGGGCGGCGGTCTCTCCTCCTCCACCGAGGCGCCGATCCTCTTCCGCGCCCTCCAGGGGATGAGCGCGGCGGCGGTCATGCCGCTGTCGCTGACGCTGCTCGCGATGGCGGTGCCGGCGGAGAAGCGGGGCGCGGCGATCGGCCTGTGGAGCGGGATCAGCGGCCTCGCCGTGGCCCTCTCCCCGCTGATCGGCGGGGCGCTCACCTGCGCGTCCGTCGGCTCAACGACCTCGTCGGGGACGTCGGCGCGGAGCCGCACACCGACCTGTTCCTCGGGCCGGGGCACACCCAACTGCCCGCCGTACGAGCGGCCCTCAGCACCTATCCGGCACCGGGTGACCGCCAGGCGCCCTCTCGCACGTTCCTGCGCGCCGCCCTGGATTCCGCGTGGGCGGCCCGCCACAACGCGCCGAACCACCGCCACGTCATCGGCACCCTGCTGCCCGGCCTGATCCGGGACACCCAGCTCGCTGTCCGGCAGGCCGAATCCGGCGCCGAGCGGCGGAACGCTCTCGCACTCCAGGTGCGGGCCGAGGCCGCCCTGACGGCGGCCAAACGCCGCGAGACCGGCGCCGCATGGGGATGGTGGGAACGTGCCGATGCCGTCGCCAAGCGCCTCCCCGCCGGCTACTTCCACCGCGTGACGTCCTTCGGGCGGCCGGTGATGGGCGCGCACGGCGTCACCGTCGCGGTGGAGCTGCGCACGGGCCGGGAGGGGGCGCGGCAGGCCGCGCACGCGGAGGCCGAGGCGATCCCGTCCCGGCCCCGACGGGCCCGGCACAAGATCGAGCAGGCCCGCGCCTACCAGCTGGACGGACAGCCGGACGTGGCGCTGGCGATGCTGGAGCAGGCCCACGAGGCGGCTCCGGAGACCACTCGCTACAACGGCTTCGCGCGGGCGATCGTGCTGGAGGAGACGACCTCGCGGGTACCGGAGCGCCGTCTGCGGGCCAGTGGCCTGGCCGTGGACATCGGCCTGTTGGCCGCGTGAACGAAGGAGCCCGAACCGTAGATCCCGGGCTCGCGGTAGTGGACTTTCGGCAGTGCCGGGGGGCGGCGGAGTTCCGTAGGGTCGCGTTCGTGAGAGCAGTGATCATCAAGGCCCGGGTGCCGGCACCGGTATTGTCCGCAGGCCTCTTCATCGGGGCGGTGGCGGCCGTCGGCACCGGTGTCGCCACCCTGTGGTGGGGCATACCGGCGGCGGTCTGCGCCTTCCTCGCGGGCTGGCAGCCGGGGCGGAACCGGAGCACGGGGGCGGCCTTGGCCGGAGTGCTCGCGGCCGCCGTGGTGGCTGTGCTCCTGGTGCCGGCATGGTTGGGCTGGGCGAGCCAGTTCGTGGGGTTGTTGCTCGTGGCGGCGATGCTGCCGTGGTTCGCGGGCCGGTTCCTGCGCCAGTACCGCGCACTGGTGCGGGCTGGGTGGGAGCGGGCCGCGAGGCTGGAGAGGGAGCAGCATCTGGTCGCCGAACAGGCCCGGTTGCGCGAGCGGACCCGGATCGCGCAGGACATGCATGACCTCCTCGGCCACGACCTCAGCCTCATCGCCCTGTCCGCGGGGGCACTGAAGCTGGCCCCTGGTCTGTCCGAGGACCACCGGGCCACCGCCCGGGACATCCGAGCCAGGGCGGGAGCCGCCGTGGACCGGCTCGGCGAGGTGATCGGTGTACTGCGCGAGCCATCGGATCCGGCTCCGGGGCCCGAGCCCGGCGCTGGGCTCACCGAAGTCGGGGGCCTGGTGGACCGGGCGGCCGCGGCGGGGCTTGACGTCCGGCTGCGTGGAGAAGGCGAAGCGGCGGCCGGTGACGCGCCGCTGGTCGTCGAGCGGGCCGTGCTGCGCGTCGTCCAGGAGGCGCTGACGAACGTTGCCAAGCACGCCCCTGGGCACCGGGCGACCGTCGTCGTCCGGCGCATGGAAGGACGGACCGAGGTCAGTGTGACGAACGAGCCGGTGCCCGCCGTGTCTGCGGCCCACCATGACCACGCCGCCCGTCCCGCACCCGGGTCCCGGACCTCCGCACCCGGCGAGGGCCACCGCTTCGGTCTCATCGGCCTGGATGAACGCGTCCGACTGGCCGGTGGCACCTTCACATCGGGCCCCGAGGGCGGCGGGTTCGCCGTCCGGGCCACGCTCCCGCACCGTCCCGGGGCCGTGCCCCCGCCACGCCACGCCGAGCCCGACGGTCCAGGTGACGTACTGCCTCCTGAGCACCGCAGTGCCCGTCGCCGTCTGGGCCGTACCGCCGCCGCGGCCGTCCTGGTGCCGCTGTGCACCTCCGCGTTGCTCATCGGCGGGGTGCGGGCGTGGGACACCGTGACTGCACGGGAGTCGGTACTCGCCCCCCAGGACTACGCCCTCCTGCGCGTTGGTCAGCCACGCGCGGACGTGGCGCCGTACCTGCCCGAACGCCAGACGACCCGTCGCCCGGCAGCGCCCACGCCCGCACCACAAGATGCGGCCTGCGAGTTCTACGTACAGACCGGCGACCCGTTCGACGACCGCTCGGGGGACATCTACCGTCTCTGCTTCCGGGCCGGCCGCCTGGTCTCCACCGACAACTACACCGGGAAGGCCGTCCGATGATCCGGATCCTGATCGCCGACGACGAGCCCATGATCCGCGCAGGCGTCCGCGCGGTCCTTGCCACTGACCCCGGTATCACCGTCGTCGCCGAGGCAGCCGATGGCCACCAGGCGGTGGAGCTCGTCCACCGCCACCGCCCGCAAGTAGCCGTCCTCGACATCCGGATGCCGGGGACCGGCGGTATAGAAGCTGCCGCCGAGATACGAAGGACCGTCCCCGAAACGGGGGTTGTGATGCTGACGACCTTTGGCGAGGACGAGTACATCCTGCGGGCCCTCAGCGAGGGTGCCGCCGGCTTCCTGATCAAGTCCGGCGAGCCGGAGGAACTGATCGCCGGTGTCCGGGCGGTTGCCGACGGGGCCGCCTACCTGTCACCGAAGGTCGCGGCCCGCGTCGTCGCGCATCTCTCCGCCGGCGGTGCGGGCGCCCAAGCCGGCCGCCGCTCCGCGGCCCGCGCCCGCGTCGAGGCCCTGACCGCCCGGGAGCGGGACGTGCTCGGCTTCCTCGGCAGCGGTCTCTCCAACGGGCAGATCGCGCGCCGCCTGCACCTGGCGGAGGGAACGGTGAAGGCCCACGTCAGCTCGATCCTCGCCCGCCTCGGCGTCGACAACCGGGCCGCAGCGGCCGTGGTCGCGCACGAGGCCGGCGTGGTCCCGGTGCCGTCCGACCGGCTGCCGTACAAGGAAAGCTGACACCGCCCGTACGGCGATCGGTAGTACGAGGAGCCGTACGGTCACCACGCCCGTCGCGCCGAGCGCCGCGCCCGCCAGGACGTCGTGCGGATAGTGCACCCCGACCAGCACCCGCAACACGGCGGCCGCCCCGGCCACCGGCAGCACCAGGGCCGCGAGCCGAGGACGTACCAAGATCACACCAACTGCCAGCGCGGCTGCCAGGGTGGCGTGGTTGCTGGGGAACGACCAGTCGCCCGGCTCGGGACACGATGCGAGGGCCGAGACCCCTGGCAGTGCCCGGCACGGACGTTCCTCGTCGACGACGAGTTTGATCGCCTCACTGAGCCCGTAGGCGACAACGGTCCCGGCGGCCGCCACCGCCACCCCGGCCAGGCCCGGCGCGTCACGGCGGCGCAGGGCGCTCCAGCCGACCCAGGCCAGCAGCAGGCCCAGGAGCAGCAAAGTACCCTCACTCGCCGCTTCCAGGGCGGTCTCGGCCCACGATGGCCCGTCCGCCACGCTCCCCGTCAGGGCCCGGTAGGCCCTCGCTGAGAGGCCCGCCGTGACGTGCACCGGTTCATTCGTGCCCAGCGTGCCGCCGGGAGCCAGCCAAACCACAGCCGCTGCCCCCGTCCCGACCGACACGACCGCCACCGGCAGCCGTCGGCCCCACCCGTACCGCTTGATCGATTCCATGCCGCCGACGGTAGGAACACCGCAGGCCGGGGGCCCTGGCCGAACGGCAGCCCGGTCCCCCTACGATCGTCAGGGTTGACCGGTACAGGCTGAAGAGACGGGACCAGCCTCGGAGATCCGGAGGCCGTCACGAAGCCGTGATCGTCATACGGCAGCGGCTTCCATAGGCGGTGGCTGGGCTGTGTAGTGGCGTTGGTCGCGGATGAGGGCCCACAGGGCGTCGAGGTGGCGGCGGGCGAGGGCGAGGATCGCCTGTTTGTGGCTCTTGCCCGCGGTTCTCTTGCGGTCGTAGAAGGGCTTCGAGGTGGGGCCCTGGAGATCGCCGACTGGCGCAAGGACAACAGCGCACCGGCCCGGCAGTCCACAGCCAGTCGCTGGGCCAGGCTCTTGACCCGTCAGCAACAACAGAGTGCCCCCTTCGTGTGCTCCGCGCCACGGCCGGAAGGGGACCCGGCCGGGGCACGGACTCAGCGGCTGGGCCAGGTGATCGTCTGACGGTCGGGAGTGATGGTGATCTCGAAGCGGTCCAGTGCGGGAGCGCCATCGCTCCGCCAGCGGGTCACGTACTCCTCTATGTGGTCCCAGATCCGGTCGGGGCCGCCCTGACGGACCGTCCAGCGCCCGTCATCGGCCTCGGTGAGCGCCGCCCACGATCCGGCCTCCACGTCGACCAGCACCTGCTCCGTGCAGCCGTGACGGTCGAGGCTGATGCGCTGAGCACGGGGGGCCGCGAGCTGAGCGACGAAACGTGTGTCCCAGTCATTGAGCACATCCGCTCCGAGGGCGGCCGTCCGAAGGTCGCCCTGGTCGACATCGGGCAGCAGGCCGAGGGGCGGCGGACTCTGGGGACGGGCGAGCATGAAGGAGACCTGCCCGCCGAGGAGGCGTCCCGACGCCGTTCCGTCCTGGTTGACGGTGAGTCGGGCCAGCTCGGAGGAGAACATCCAGCCGCCGAGGGTGGCGAGGATGATCCCTCCCGGGCGCGTCTGCTCGACCCACGCGTACGGGAGGGAGACGAGGCCGCACGTGGCGATGACCCTGTCGTACGGGGCGCCGCGCGCGTGGCCGGCCAAGCCGTCACCCACGATGAGGTCGGGGTGGTGGCCGACCTGCGCCAGAGCCGTACCGGCTCGACCTGACACGCCGGAATCGACTTCGATCGAGGTGACCAGCTCGTCACCGAGGCGGTGACAGCCGAGGGCGGTGGAGTAGCCCGTGCCGGTGCCGACTTCGAGAACCCGATGGCCGTCCTCCACCTGAAGGTCTTCCCACATGCGGACCACCAGACCCGGCATGGTGCTCGAGGAGGTGGGAGCGCGCGTGATCTCGCCCCGGAGGTCACCGGGCACGACGGTGCCGGCGACCTGAGTCACCAGGGATTCGTCCTCGTAGCACCGCTCCATCCAGCGCGGGGTTTCCGGCATGACCGGCGTCCAGGCCGTGGGCCCGTGCCCATCGATCCTGTCGAAGAACCCTCCGCGCAGGAACTCGTGCCGGGGTACGGCCTCCACCGCCTCGCGCCAGGGCTGCGTCCGCAGATCCCCGCCGACGGCCAGACTCCTCGCGAGCCGGAGCCTCAGCTCCTGCGCTTCCTCGCTCATGTCGCATTCCTCTCCAGCAGGTCCGCCATCGCCGAGGTCATCGGCAGACCCGTTTCCGGCTCGAGCCATGCCCACTGGCCGGAAGGGTTGCACTCCAGGAACCACCATTGCCCAACCGTGTCGACGGCGAAGTCGAATGCGCCGAAGACCAACCCGAAGTGGCTGAGGTAGGCGCGGATCGACTCCTCGATGCCGTCAGGCAGCTCGACCACCGAGTACCTGAGCTTCGAGTAGTCGGTGCGCCAGTCCAGGAGATCCGAGTCGATCCGAACGGCGAAGATCTCTTCACCCATGACCGTCAGGCGGACGTCCGCCACCTTGTCGACCACGTGCTGGAAGAGGTGGGCCGTACCAGAGATCGAATCGTCGATCTCGTCGGCCGTGACCTTCTCGACCTTGACCGTGGCAGACACCCCGTCGAGTCGGTACAGCGGCGTGGAGAGGGGCTTGTAGATCACCGACTGGTAGCGGCTGATGAACTCGCGTGCCTCGATCGGATCCGAAGTGATCAGCGTCGAGGGAACGCGGAATCCGCTCGCGACGGCCGCGACGAGGCCGGAGGGCTTGAACTCGGCGTCACCGATCCGGTGTGGATGGTTCACGTAGAGGCACGTTGGCAGGGAGGCGACAACACCTCCGAGTCCGTACCGGGCCTGCGTGATGGCGAACCGGGCCGTCTGCTCGTCCAGGTGCGGGAAGGCAAAACCCGAGGGCCGGCGGTAGTACATCGAGCGGATCTTGGTGAGATCCGCGCTGCGGGTCGGGGTCGTCAGCGACCCCTGGATGCCTTGAGGCGTGATGCGCGCCGCGAACGACAGGGTGGTGGGGAAGTCCCCGGAGTCGAACCGCACGACCGGGACGCCCCGGCCGTGCAGCTCGTCGATCACCAAGTCGGCCGTGGGGTCGTCCAGATTGGTCACGACCAGAACCGGGCCGACGTGGGTCACTGGTCGGTGTCGTTCCCGGTGTCCTGGTCCCCGCCGCCGGCCCCGCCGCCGCTGCTGCCGTCGGACGGATTGCCGGTGTTGGTGGAGGGGTTGGTGCCGCTGCTGGTGCCGTGGCCCGGCATCATCATCGGCTGCCCGTCGTGGCCGAGGTACCGGCCGGTCTGGGTGGTCGGGTCCAGCTCGACCGACGCGTATCCGGGGGCCATCGCGGGGTACGGAGCCATCCGGCGCAGGCCCCACGGTTCGGGTGTGCTGATGCCGTTCGGGAGGGGCGTGCCCGTGGGGATCCGGTCCGAGTGCGCGTACATCATTGCCTCCTTGGCCAGTGGCCGTGATGGGCTGAGCTCGGCCATCAGGCCGGCTCGACGTTGCTGACGACGGTGGTGAACTCGCGGCCGGACGCGCCCCGGATGTAGGCCAGTTCCGTCCAGTGCTCGATGGCGGTACCGGAGACGTTCTCGTTGATCACGGCCATCAGCTCGCCCTCGGTGCCGGACGCGATGTCGCGGACCCGCTTGCGCAGAAGCCGGTGCGGCACGTACTCGTACTGCTCACTCATCCGCCACCTCCGAAGAGGCGCTGAGGAGGAAGTGCTCCCAGCCGACGCGCGCCCGGTCAAGCAGGTCTGCGCTGGGCTCGAGCAGCGCGGCGAGGCCGACGCCCGGGCTGTCCGGGACGTCGAGACTCAGTACGCCACGGGGGGTGGGGCTCGTCACGGGGTGCTCCCTACCGTCGTCAGCGGGTGGAGGCACCAGCCTGACGGCCCGGCAGCGCAGGATTGCTCACAGATTTGTGAGTGCTACAGCCCGATCCAGCGGGCCATCCCGCCGAGGCTGTCGGGTGCCCGACGCGACAGGTGTACCAGGCCGCGGATCGTGGTCCGGGTACCCGGCAGATGCCGCGTCTGCTCCGGGGCCACCTTTCTGGCCTGCGCCAGGTACCTCAGCGACGTCTTTGGGGAGCCTGCCTCCATCTCCACGAGCGCCCGGTCCACGAGGTACCGGGCGCGCCGCGACGTCAGCATCGAATCCGGCAGCGTCAGTGCGCGAGCCTGACCGAGAGCCTCGTCGAACGAGCGCAAGGTGATGGACGCGCCGAGCTCGTGCAACTCCACGTTGACCTGCCCGAAGCTGAGCCAGTGCACTTCACCTGCCTCGCCGCCGACCCGGTCGGCAAGCTGACGGGCGGCAGCGATGTGCGTCTCCACCGCCGTGCGGTCCTCGTTCTTGGCGGCCACCGTGGCCGCGCCGAGGTGGAGCTGCCCGGCCACGGCGAGGGCCTCGCGGCTCGTCTCCCCGGACAGCAGGGTGTGACCCGACGTGATCAGCGGGAGACTCGTCGCGCAGCGCCAGAGGATCGCCCGCTTGTACCGCTGGACCGCCTCGATGCACGGATCCGACGCCCTGGCCGCGGCCCAGCCCATCCGGTCCAAGGCGACACGGGCGAGGTCCGGATGGTCAAGCTTCAGTGCCACGTCGTGGGCGGTCCGGTAAGTCGAGGCCAGAGCCCGCCACAGCGGGGTGGACGGGGCCGTCCACACGGAGTGCGTCAGCTCCACGATCAGGGATGGCAATGCCTTCGCTGCCGCACTCAGATGGGTGGCCCGCACCTGCCGACACAGATGGTCCGCCTCTGCAACCAGCTCTGTCGACGTCCGGACCTCGGTGAGATCGGGGTTCGGCCCGAGGTCGTAGCAGTCGACGGCCTCGCGGATCGGGGCGACCAGCGCGACCAGCCGGTCAGTGGGCAGGGATGCCACCGCAAGCGGTCCTGTCAGCTTGGACGTGTCCACCCCGAAAGCCTGTGCCACCGCCGCCACGAAGCCGGGAGTCGCTGGGCGTGCGCCGCACTCGACCTGATTCAAGAGGCTGAGGCTGTACGGAATCCGGTCGGCCAACTGGCGCTGCGTCAGCCTGCGGAGGCGTCGCTGCTCCCGGATCCGGGAACCGGTGTGGTCGTCGTCGGGTAGAGGCATTCTGGTCACCCTCCAAGACTCGTCATCAAGGACGGTACCCGCGTGCGGTGCGCGCTGGGTGTGCCTTCGTCCCCGACTCCCAGCGGGCTGAGGGCGATTGCATAGGCTCGGGAGCCATGACGACGAGGACCCTCTACCTGCTCTGCTCGGCCGCACCGCCCGTCTTCGAGATCGCTGGGGTGGTGGAGGAAGCACAGCGCCGCGGCTGGGACGTGTGCCTCGGCCTGACACCCACGGCCGCCGACTGGCTGGAGGACAGCCTTCCCGGACTGGCGGCCCTGACCGGGCATCCAGTGCGCACGCGGTACAAGCGGCCCGGTCACCCGGACGTGTGGCCAACGGCGGACGTGGTGCTCGTCGCACCCGCGACGACGAACACGATCAACCGGTGGGCGTTGGGGATCACCGATACGTGGGTCGTCGGGTTTGTTGCCGAGGGCATCGGCAAGCAGATCCCGATGGCGGTCATGCCGTGCGTGAACGCGGCATACGCCCAGCACCCCCAACTTCCGCTCTCGCTCGAGACTCTCCGCGCGTCCGGTGTCCGGGTGCTGTACGGGCCGGACGGCTTCGAACCGAATCCGCCGGGAGAGAAGCGGCCGTACCCGTGGGCGCTGGCGCTCGACGCGGTCGACAGCCTCGGCCGGTAGGCGACCGTCCGCCGTGGCCGCTCTCGGTGAGAGCGGCCACGGCCGCGTCGGGTTTCCTCGTCCGCGTGGGTGCGGTCAGGCGAAGAGGTCGGCGAGCAGTTCGGGGCCGATGGGGATGGGGGCGGGGCGGTAGGCGGGGGGCTGTGTGCCCATCAGCTCGCGGACCAGGAAGTCCCAGGAGCGGCCGCGGACGTAGGCCAGGCAGTCGAGGAGCGTGTGCTCGGCCCCGGGCACGATGAGCAGCTCGACGTCCTTGTTGGCGGCGATGAGCCGGTCGGCGAGCCGCAGGGTGTGGTCGGGGTGGACCTGGTCGTCCATCTCGCCGTGGATCAGGAGCAGCTTGCCGGCCAGACGGTCGGCGAGGTCCACGTTGGAGGTACGGGCCCAGGCCTCGGGGTTGTCCGCGCCGTCGTAGGTCTCCACGAAGCCCGGGTTGAAGTGGCGGGCGTCGTGGGAGCCGGAGAGGGCGACCGAGGCCTTGTACACCTCGGGGAAGTCCAGGATCGCCCGCGCCGCGGCGTACCCGCCTCCGGAGTGGCCGAACACGCCCACCCGGTCCAGGTCCATCCACGGCCGGGTCGCGGCCAGCTGCCGCAGCGCGGCGACGTGGTCGGCCAGGCAGCCCGCGTCGGCCAGACGGCCGTAGGAGGCGTCGTGGAACGCCTTGCTGCGCCCGGGGGTTCCCCGCCCGTCCAGGGCGATCACCACGAAGCCCAGCGCCGCGAGGGGTTCGGCGTCGAGGCCCATGCCGCCGGGGTCGAAGCAGGGGGCGACCCGGTTGACCTGCGGGCCGGGGTAGACGTTGTCCACCACCGGGTAGCGCTCGGCGGGGTCGAAGCCGCTGGGCCGGTACAGCACTCCGTAGATGTCGGTCTCGCCGTCGGCCGCCTTGACGCAGAACCGTTCCGGCGCCGTCCAGCCGGTGGCGGTGAGCTTGCTGATGTCGGCGCGCTCCAGCTCGACCAGCACCCGTCCGTCCCAGTCACGGACGCGCGTCACGGGCGGGGTGTCGACGGTGGACGCGGAGTCGATGAAGTAGGCCTGGTCGGCGGGCATGGTGACGGTGTGGTCGAGGTCGTCGTCGGTGAGCCTGGTGAAGCCCGAGCCGTCGAGGTCGGTACGGCACACCGTGCGGCGGTACGGGTCCTCGTCGACCAGTCCGGAGGCGGTGAAGTACACCGTCCGCGCGGCCTCGTCGACCCGCAGGATCTGCCGTACGGCCCACTGCCCGGAGGTGACCTGCCCGAGGAGCGCGCCGGTGTGCAGGTCGTAGCGGTACAGGTGGCCCCAGCCGTCGCGCTGCGAGTACCACAGCACCTCGTCGGCCAGGATCTGGATGATCGGCGGCTCGTACAGGTACTGGTTGGGCTCCACGCGGGTGGTGCCGGTCTCGCTGAGGACGGTGGTGACCTCGCCGGTGGCCGGGTCCAGCCGGTGCAGGGTGAGGGTGCGCTTGTCGCGGGGCTGGCCGAGGTAGTAGACCGCCGAGCCGTCCGGAGCCCACCACGCCCCCTTGGCGGTGACCGGCGACAGCGTCGGCATGAGCAGCGGCTCGGCCTGTGCGCGGACCGCGGTGCCCGCGGCGACGTCCAGTACGACCAGCTCGGCCTGCGGCAGGTGCTCGTCGCCGGCGTAGGCGTAGCGCTGGGTGTGCAGGAGGGGCGCGCTGCCGTCGGCGGGCCGGGCCTCCACGAGGTGGGTCTGCCGGACGTGGCGCTCATCGGTGCGGTGCGCCAGGACCTTCGTCGAGTCGGGCGACCAGGCCACCGCGGGCGGCAGGTACGGCAGGCCTATCTTGCGCAGCAGGGTGCCGTTGCCCGTGCTTTCCGGGCCGGAGCCGTAGTGGTGGCCGGGCGCGCCGTCGGTGGTCAGCGCCCACTCGCGGCCGTCGGACAGCGAGCGCGCCCACAGGTCGTGCCCGCGCCGGGACACGGCGGTCTTCCCGTCGGGTGCGGGCACGTCCAGCGGGCTGCCCGGCGGGGTGAACTCGGCCCGCTCGCAGGTGTAGCCGTCCAGGTGGCAGCGCCAGTACTCGCCGAGCGCGAAGAACTCCACGGCGTTCTGGGCCGGTTCGATGGCCATGAACGGCAGGGCCTCGGGGTCGACCTGCTGCCCGGAGGCTTCGGCCAGCGCGGCGGCGAGCCGGGCGTGGTCGAAGGCCGGCTCGCGGGTGCCCGCCGCCGGGTCGACCATCATGAACCGCCTGCCGAGGCCGGTGCTCACCGCGTACCAGAAGCGGGCGCCGCCGTCGATCCACTGCGGCCTGACCTTGTCGCCGACGACGAGCTCGCCCGGGCGGGCGGGGCGGCGGAGGAGTTCTTCCGCGGCCTGGTAGCGCTGAGTGGTGCTCATTTTCCTTGTACGTCCTCGGTGTTGGTCTTGGTGGTGACGCCACGGCGGCGCCGTCACGGCAGAGGTGCTGACGGTAGGTGAGGGCTCGGGCAAAAGCGCTGGCCAGACCGGTCGTGTGTCAGATCAGATGCTGCGGGCGGTGATGTCGCCGTAGGAGGTGGTGGCGTGGATGTTCAGGGCGGCGGCGGGACCTTCGGTGTTGCCGAGGGCGTTGTGGATGCGGCCGTAGGAGGTGCCGGCGTCGAGGGTGGCCGAGACACCGCGGGCGGCGCCGATCGAGATCCCGCCGTGCTCGGTGCGCAGGACGACCGTGCCGGCCACCGCCTCGGTGATGTGGAGGTCGCCCTTCTGGGTGGTGATCTCCGCCGGGCCGGCCAGGCGGCCGATCTGGACGTCGCCGGCCTGGAGGGTGAGGCGGGCGCTCGCGGCCTCGTCGAGCTTGACCGTGCCGTGGGCGGCCTCGAGGGCGACGTCGCCGAGGCGGCCGATGCCCTGGAACTCGGCGCTGGCGGCCTTCGCCTCGACGCGGGAGCCGGTGGGCAGTTGGACGGTCACCTCGACGGCACCGAACTTGCCGAGGATCTGGTTCTTCGCCTCCGGAGCCTCGATCCGCAGGACGCCGTCGCGGTAGTCGACCGTGGTCTGCTCCGCGGCCTTCACGTCGCGGCCCTTCGAGGCGTCCGCCGGCAGGACCTCGACCGTGGTGTCGGCCCGGTCGGCGGCGATGAACCGGACGCGGCCCGCGGGGATGTCGAGGACGGCGGAGACCGGGGCGGTGGTGTCGAACTTCTGCATGATGCTTTCCTTCGCTTCGTTTCGCTTCGCTGCGCTTGTTTCTGACGATGGAAAAGCTACGTTGCGTTCCCGGGTGCCGCAACAAGTTCGTTGCGCGGAAGCATCATCAATACAGGTGGGAGGCCATTTATCGTTGCAGTAGGTTCTGTTTCTAACGCAACGACAGCCGCCCTTTGCGTTGCGTTGGGTTGCGAGTGAACGCTATGCGCCCCGTCAGGCGCGCCAGACCCCGGTTCCTGACGGGCCGACACCTCCGGCGAGCACCGCGCGGAGCACTTCCCGAAAACCGATTGACCTGTTTATTTCCGGGGCGCGAGGCGGCCGGACGGGAAATCGAGACCGAATAACGTGAGGGCCACCGGGCCGCATTCCACGCACACTCAAGTGATAATCCGGCGGAATTCAAGCGGAGCCTTCGGCGGGAATGCAAAAAAGGCTGCCGCGATCCGATGGGGGCGATCGGATCGCGGCAGCCTGGACCGAGTGGCGAGAGCGGCTCAGCCGGCCTTGCGGCGGAAGCTGCGGTTCTGGCCGTTGGGGCCGCTGTAGCCCTTGAGCTTCAGCCGTCCCTCGTGGTTGGCCTGCTGGGAGCGGGCGGTGCGGGCCTTGCGCTCCAGAGCCTCACGGAACTTGCGCTTGCCATCGGACTCGGCGGCGTGGTTTTCCGGCGTATCAGTCATGAGTTACCTCCTGGGTTTTTTCTGGAGCCGTTTTATTGTGACATCCGAGCGGCTGTGTGGCGACCCTCTTTCCCGTTAATGGCGAAATTCAGGCGGAGAAGCGGAAGGCCCGGCCGGCACTCGGGAGGGAGTGTCGGCCGGGCCGGGGGGAATCAGGCGGCGTAGTCGGCGAGTTCCGCGGCGAGGGCTGCGTCGACCTTGGCCTTCAGGAGGGTGCCGGTCTCGCCGTGGGTCTCGGAGAGGATCTCGCCGTCCGAGTGGACCCGGGCGACGAGGTGGCCCTCGCCGTAGGGGATGAGCACCTCGATCTCGGTCTCCGGGTGCGGGAGTTCGGCCTCGATGCGGGCCAGCAGCTCGGCGATGCCCTCGCCCGTGCGGGCGGAGACCGCGAGGGCGCCCGGCTCAGCGGCCAGGAGGCGCTCGAGGGCCTCGGCGGAGGCGTTGTCGGCCTTGTTGACGACGATGACCTCGGGCACGCCCGCGCCGCCGACATCGCCGACGACCGCGCGCACGGCCTCGATCTGCGCCTCCGGGTCGGGGTGGGAGCCGTCGACCACGTGCAGGATCAGGTCGGCCTCGGCGACCTCCTCCAGGGTGGAGCGGAAGGCGTCGACGAGCTGGTGCGGCAGGTGGCGTACGAAGCCCACGGTGTCGGCCAGCGTGTAGGCGCGGCCGCCCGGGGTCTCGGCGCGGCGCACGGTCGGGTCGAGCGTCGCGAACAGGGCGTTCTGGACGTGTACGTCGGCCCCGGTGAGGCGGTTGAGCAGGGAGGACTTCCCGGCGTTGGTGTAGCCGGCGATGGCCACCGACGGGACCTTGTTGCGGCGGCGTTCCTGGCGCTTGAGGTCGCGGGCGGTCTTCATGTCGTCGATGTCGCGGCGCATCTTGGCCATCTTGTCGCGCAGCCGGCGCCGGTCCGTCTCGATCTTGGTCTCGCCGGGGCCGCGGGTGGCCATGCCGCCACCGCCGGATCCGCCGCCGCCCATCTGCCGGGACAGGGAGGCGCCCCAGCCGCGCAGCCGGGGCAGCATGTACTGCATCTGCGCGAGCGCGACCTGGGCCTTGCCCTCGCGGGAGGTGGCGCGCTGGGCGAAGATGTCGAGGATCAGGGCGGTCCGGTCGACGACCTTGACCTGGACGAACTCCTCCAGGCGGACGAGCTGCGAGGGGCTCAGTTCGCCGTCGCAGACGACCGTGTCGGCGCCCGTCTCGATGACGATGTCGCGCAGCTCCTTCGCCTTGCCGGAGCCGATGTAGGTGGCCGGGTCCGGCTTGTCCCGGCGCTGGATCACTCCGTCGAGGACCAGGGCGCCCGCGGTCTCGGCGAGCGCGGCGAGCTCGGCGAGGGAGCTCTCGGCCTCCGCGACCGAGCCGGAGGTCCAGACTCCGACCAGCACCACGCGCTCCAGGCGGACCTGGCGCTGTTCGACCTCGACGACGTCGCGCAGTTCGGTGGACAGGGACGCGACGTGGCGCAGCCCCGTGTCCTCCCGGGCGTCGATGGCCTCGGCCGCGCCGATCGGGCGGGCGGTGGCGGTGGTCGCGGTCGTGGTCGCTGTCGTGGGCTGCTCTGTGGCGGTCATGCGCTTCCTCTCAGAAGGGGTGGGTGGAGGGTTGGTCACTGGGCGAGGCGGCCGGTGAGGCGGATGTCCGCCGAGGAGGAGCCGACGCTGACGGCGCGGGCGCCGCCGGCGCTGGTCCAGGCGTGGCGTCCGGTGTCCCAGTACTGGAGCTGGCGGGCGTCGACGGGGATGGTGACGCGCTTCTCCTCGCCGGGCTCGAGGGCGGTCTTGGTGTAGCCGGCGAGCTTCTTGACTGCCTGCGGCGCGGTGACGAGGGGGCTGGGGCCGAGGTAGACCTGGACGGCCTCCTTGCCTGCGACGGCGCCGCTGTTGCGGACCGTCACGCGGACGACGGCGCCGGTGGCGGTGCGCTCCACGGCGAGGTCGCGGTAGTCGAAGGCGGTGTAGGAGAGGCCGTGGCCGAAGGGGAACAGCGGGGTGACGCCCTGCTGTTCGTACCAGCGGTAGCCGGTGTGGACGCCCTCGCTGTACTCCTGCTTGCCGTCGACTCCCGGGTACCGCTTGGGGTTCCCGGCGACGGGGTGGCCGTTCTCGGAGGCGGGGAAGGTCTGGGTGAGCTTGCCGCTGGGGTTGGCGTCCCCGTAGAGGAGGGCCGCGGTGGCCTGGGCGCCTTCCTGGCCGGGGTACCACATGTCGAGTACGGCGGCGGTGTCGTTCAGCCAGGGCATCAGCACGGAGGAGCCGGTGTTGAGGACGACGACGGTGTTCGGGTTGGCGCGGGCGACGGCGGAGACCAGGGCGTCCTGGCCGTCGGGCAGGGACAGCGAGGGGCGGTCGTAGCCCTCGGATCCCTCGTCCTGGACGAAGACGACGGCGGTCTTCGCGGCGCGCGCGGCGGCGACGGCCCGCTCGATGTTCTGCGCGGCCTGCTGGGGGGTGACCCAGGTGAGGTCGACGGAGAGCGGGCGGTCGGGCCAGGCCCAGCCGTTCATGGACACCTTGTGGGTGCCCTTGGTGAGGCTGAGGACGACGCTGGTGGTCTCGCTGAAGGAGTCGGCCGCGTAGACGGGGCTCTGGCCGTCGATCTGGAGGATGGCGAGGCCCCCGTCGACGCGTACGCCGATGCGGTAGTCGCCGTCGGCGGGGACGGTCAGGGTGCCCTCGTAGAAGGTGCGGTCGCCGCCGGGGTCGAGCTGCTTGCCGTTGGTGAAGGCGGGGCTGAGGGTCTCGGCGGGCAGCGGGGCGCCGAGCCGGTCGACGCCCGGCTCGTAGCGGACGCTGGCGCCGGCTCCGGCGCGTTCGCGCAGGGCGTCCAGCGGTGCCTTCGCGGCGTCGGGCACCACGTGGGCGCTGCCCAGGCCGGAGACCTTGGGGCGCAGGGCGCTGTCGCCGATGACGGCGAGGTCGGCGCCGGCCGGTCCGGCCAGCGGCAGTGCCGGGCGGCCGGCGACGGCGGTGTTGCGCAGCAGGACGGCGCCGTTCTCGGCGATCCCGCGGGCGGTGTCACGGCCCGCCTGGGCGTCGCGTACGGGTCGCTTGGGCGGTGTGGCATCGAGCAGGCCGAAGCGTTCCATCTGGCCGACGATGCGGGTCACGGAGCGGTCGAGGGTGCTCTGGGGGACGGTGCCGTTCGCGATCGCGGTGCGCAGGGAGGCGCCGAAGTGCTTGGAGTCGGGGACCGGGTCGGTGGGCTTGCCCATCTCCAGGCCGAGTTCCTGGTCGAGGCCCTTGGTGATGTCGGTGGTGGCGTGGGTGGCGAGCCAGTCGGACATCACCCAGCCCTTGAAGCCCCACTGTTCGCGCAGGACCTTCTGGAGCAGCTGGTCGTTGCTGCAGGAGGGGGTGCCGTTGACGCCGTTGTAGGCGCACATGACGGAGGCGGCGCCGGCTTCGACGGCGCTGCGGAAGGCGGGGAGTTCGACTTCCTGGAGGGTCTGCTCGTCGATGGCGGCGTCGATGGTGAAGCGGTCGGTCTCCTGGTTGTTGCCCGCGAAGTGCTTGACCGTGGCCATCAGGCCCTGGCTCTGGGTGCCCTTGATCTGGGCGGCCGCGGTGCGGGAGGTGACCAGGGGGTCTTCGCTGAAGGTCTCGAAGTTGCGGCCGCCGTGGGGCACCCGGATGGTGTTGACCATGGGGCCGAGTACGACGTCCTGGCCCAGCGCCCGGCCCTCGTGGCCCAGGACCTTGCCGTAGGCGGTGGCGAGGGAGTCGTCGAAGGTGGCGGCGAGCGCCGAGGGGGTGGGCAGGGCGGTGGAGCGGGCGCCGTTGAGGCGGACTCCGACCGGCCCGTCGGAGGCCTGGAGGGCGGGTATGCCCAGGCGGGGTACGCCGGGCAGGTAGCCGACGCCCCGGGCGAGGGGTCCCCCGGTGGGGCCGGCCGTCCAGTGGACGAAGGACAGCTTCTCGTCGAGGGTCATCTTCGCGACGAGGGCGCGGACGCGCGGGGTGCCTTCCGCGGCGGCCTCGGTGGCGCCGGCGGGGGCCGCGGTGAGCAGGCCGCTCGTGCAGAAGAGCACCGCCGAGAGGGCGAGCAGTCGTGGGGCGCGGCCGGGGCGCCACCGCCCGCGTATCCGGAATGTGCTGCGGAGGCGGGGGTTTCGCTCCCCTGACCTGCGGGACGGCATGGGGGTCTCCTGGTTTCGGGCGTGCGGCGCCCCGGTTCGGGCGCCGGGTATGCGTACGTCCACGCTTCCGGAGATCGGGGCCGGGGACGAGGTCGCCCGGCCACACTCTTCGCGGTCGCCCGCTCCGGCGGCCACAGGCCGTGCGGGAGCGGGGTCGTGGGGGCTCCGCCCGGGGCGGCGGGCCGGTACGGGCGGCCCGCAGCGGGCGGGCGGCGGGGTGCGGGCGGCTTCCGGTGGTGGCCCGGCCACCACCCGGGACGGGGGCGGCCGGCGGGGCGCGGCGGGCGGGTGCGGGCCCGGTGGCGGGGCGGGAAGTGTGTTTCCGGCCGACCTGGGCGCGGGGGCGGCCGGCGGGGACGGTGGAGGGGATCGACCGACCTGCCCCGGCCTGGCTGTTTCGGGGTGCCGACCCCGAGGAGCGTCATGAGGGCCATTCACCCGGCGATGGAAGCCGAAAGCCTGTCCCGTGTCCCGTCCGCGGAGGTACGGGCGCTGCGCGCCTCGGTCCTGGGGTCGCTGCGCCGCCGGGACCAGCGCCACAAGGGCGAGCTGTACGTGCACGGGCTGCTGCACGCTCCGGGCCGCAAGACGATGCGCAATCTCGCCGCGAGCACCGACGAACGGGCCGCGGAGCAGAGCCTGCACCACTTCATCAGCTGCTCCACCTGGGACTGGTCGCCGCTGCGCGCGGAGCTGACGGCGGCTCTGGAGCGGCTGCTGGCGCCGCGGGCCTGGGTGGTGCGGCCGCTGGTGATCCCGAAGACGGGCCGTCATTCGGTGGGTGTGGGGCGGCGGTTCGTGCCGCAGCTGGGGCAGGTCGTCAACAGCCAGCACGGGTACGGGCTGTGGCTGGCCTCGGGTGCGGCGGCGGCGCCGGTGAACTGGCGGCTGTCGCTGAGCGGGGACTGGCTGGACGACACGGAGCTGCGCCGGCGGGCCGCGATACCGGAGGACTCGGTGGACGCGGGCGCCGGGGAGGCCCTGGCGGTGGAGATGGTCGTGGAGGCGGCCGGGTGGAGCGGGTCGGCGCTGCCGGTGGTGATGGACGCCCGGGAGGAGGCCGTACTGCCGCTGGTGGAGGCGTTCTCGGCGGCCGGGCTGCCGTTCATGATGCGGGTGGGAGCCGGTACGGGGCTGCTCGCGCCGAACCTGTCGGCGGGGCGCAGCCGGGCCGTGGCGGGGTCGGCGGGCGGGCTGGCGGAGCTGGCCCGTTCGCAGCGGCGGCCGGTGCAGTGGTCGGACCCGGCCTGGCCGGGGCGGGCGCAGACCTCGCTGGTGGCGCTGCTGCCGGTGCGGCTGCCCGGTGGTCCGCCGGCGGAGCGGCCGCTGACGCTGGTCGGGGTGTGGTCGCCGTCCTCCCGGGAGGTGTCCGAGCTGTGGCTGACCAGCCTGCCCGGGGCGGGCCGGGGCACGCTGCTGGGGCTGGGGCAGCTGATCGGGCGGGCCGACGCCGACTTCCGCGACACGAGCCTGCCGGTGGGCGCCCTGGACTTCGAGGGGCGTTCCTACCACGGCTGGCACCGGCACGCGACGCTCGTGTCGCTGGCGCACGCCTCACGGCTGCTGGAGGCGGGCGCCCACCGGGGCGGCGGGGCCTCGGTCACGTCGTTCCCGCTGACGGGGGGCCGGAGGGTGCGGGGTCGAGGGCGGTTCGGGCCCGTTGCAGCCGCAGGGCGAGCTGAAGTTCCAGTGCCTGGTCGGGGTGTTGCCAGTCACGGCCTAGCAGCTGGGTGATGCGTTCCAGGCGGCGCGAGACCGTGTTGGGGTGGACGTAGAGGATCTCGGCGGCGCGGGTGGGGCTGCCGGCGGCGCTGAACCAGCCCTGGAGGGTCTCCACGAGGTTGCCGAAACGTTCCGCGTCGTGTTCCAGGAGCGGGCCCAGGGTGCGTTCGACGAACCCGGCGACGTCGTGGTCCTCGGCGAGCAGCATGCCGAGGAAGCCGAGTTCGCCGGCGGCGGCGGACCGGCCGGTGCCGCCGAGCGCGGTGAGGGCCTCCAGGCAGCGGACGGCCTGCCGGTAGGCGTGGTGGACGGTTTCGGCGCCCCGGGCGGGTCCGCCGGCGCCCGCGGTGACCGGGGCGCCGGTGGTGGCGGAGAGTTCGGCGCGCACCCGCGCGGCGGCCGCCCCCGGGTCCTCCCCGGGCAGCAGCAGCACCAGCCGCTCGCCCTGCGCGGTCTTCATGCCGCGGTGGCGGCGTACGTAGGCGGCGGCCCAGCTGTCGACCAGCCCGGCGGCCCCGGTCCCGGCGTCGGCGACGACCACGACGTGCGGGCGGTGCAGTTCGGCGGCGAACCGGCGGGCCCGCTCCACTAGCCGCTCGGGCGGTGACTCCCAGGTGGTGAGGTCGGCCAGCAGGTCGTCGCGGACCTGGCCCTCCACGAAGGTGGAGCGCTGCATGACCAGCAGCAGGGAGACCGTGCGGGCGTAGGACAGCAGGAGCCGCTCGCCGGGGACGACAGGGGAGTCGGCGTGGGAGCCGGCGCCGCCCTCGCCGGGGTGGAAGAGCAGGCAGCCGGCGTCCTCCGACCGGACGGTCAGCGGGACCACCCAGGTGCCGTCGGACAGCGGGCAGGCGACGCCGGTGGCCGCCGCGTTGAGGCGTACGCGGGCCAGTTCGGCGGGGTCGGCGGCGGGCACCCGGCCGTGTTCGCCGAGGCGTTCGCCGGCCGGTCCCCGTACGGCGAGGCCGCCGCCGAGTTCGGCCGCGGCGCGGGCGAGGAGCGCGTCGAGGCCGATGCCGTCGAGGACGAGCTGGACGAGGTCGTCCTGGACGCTGCCCGCGCGCAGGGCGTCGCTGAGCGAGGCGCGCACGCGCGAGCCGGCCCGGGCCAGTTCGGCGTTGGCGGTGTGGACGCCCTCCAGCAGCCGGGCGGTCTGGATGGCGGTGGCGGCGAGGTCGGCGAGGGAACGCATGAGGGCGACCTCGTCGGGCGTGAAGTGGTGGATGCCGCGCGCGGCGGCGTACAGGTACCCGATGTGCCGGTCCTCGGCGCACAGCGGTACGCCGAGCACGGCCTGCAGGGCCTCGGCGTGCAGGATCTCGTCGAGGGCCGAGGCGTGGGTGGTGCGGTCGTCGGCGAGGTGGTCGGCGGTCCAGAAGGGGGTGGGGGCCTCGCCGGGGGTGACGGCGGGCACCGCTCCGGCGGGGATGCGGTAGCCGACGGTGAGGGCGCTGACCGCGCCGTCGGCGGTGGTGACGGTGGCCCCGCCGCCGTCCTCGTCGAGCAGGACCGTGCAGGCGAGGTCCATGTTCGTCATGAGCCGGGCCCGGCGGGTGATCAGGCGCAGGGTCGCGTCGAGGCTGCCCGGCCGGGTCAGGTCGCGGGCGGCGTCGACCAGGGCGGCGAGTTCGGACTCGCGCCGGCTGCGCCGCTCGAAGAGGGCGCTGACCTCGAGGGCGAGGCCCCGGGCGCGTTCCAGGCGCTCGGGCCGCGCGGAGGCGGACGAGGCGGACGAGGCGCGGGCGCGCGCCAGGAGCTGGTCGTAGGCGCGGGCGGGTGCCTCGCTCGCGAGGAGTTCGAGGACGCGCAGGACGTCGTCGTCGGTGTGCGGGTCCTCCCCTGTCACAGCTGTCCCCCAACAGATGATGCGGCCGGATCGTTCGGTGGCCGGGAAGGTAGCTTCCGGCGCGAACGAGCGTCAACCGGCTCTCGGGGGATGCGGGCGGTCGGGGAGGAGGTGGCCCGGCCACCGCCGGCGGCCCTCGGCAGGGCCCGCGGTGTGCCCGTGGCACCTGTCCGGTTTCCCGGGCGGGGGCTAAGGGGGTGTCCTGTGGGCCAGCCCGGCCTGGCCCACAAGACACCCCCCTACGCTGGAGGGTTCGCCCGCAGGCGCGCCCCGGCCACCGCTCCGCCGCTGCTCAGGGCGGTACGGGGGCAGTACGGCGGCCCGTGCGCGGGGCCCCGCCGGCCGCCCGGGGCGGCCGCGCGGGCGGCCGGCGTCCGGCGGTCCGCGAGCGGTTCTGGCTCACACCGCAGGCGGACTTCCAGCCCCGGCACCCGGCCCGTACGCCCGCACTCGGGGCCGTAACGCCCCGGCGCGCCGGGCCCGTACGCCCCGGGCTCGGGCCGTGCGCCAACGGCTCAGGCCGTACGCCAAGGGCTCAGGCCGTACGCCCCGGGATCGGGCCGTACGCCCAGGGCTCAGCCCCGTACGTCGAGGGCTCAGGCCCGTACGTCGAGGGCTCAGGCCCGTACGCCGAGGAACAGGCCGCGGCCGGACGGACCGCCCTCCAGGAACTCGACCTCGAGCCCGGCCCGTACGAAGGCCCGCTCGTACGCGGCCCGCTCGAAGAGCGTGATCAGGTGGGTCTCCGCGAGGTGGGTGATGTCCTGGCCCGGCTCGGCGATCAGGTAGTGGACGTCGATGCGGGTGGCGTCGCCCTCCAGCCGCGAGTGCGAGACGCGGGAGATGGTCTTGCCCTCCGCCTCCACGATGGACGAGCCGACGAACCCGGGGGTGAAGGTCTGCGGGAACCACCAGGGCTCGACCACGACGACCCCGCCCGCGGGGTCCAGGTGCGCCGCGAAGCGGGCGAGGGCGGCGTCGAGTTCGTCCTGGTCGCGCATGTGGCCGATGGAGCTGAACATGCAGGTGACGGCGGAGTGCGTGGTGCCGAGGGCGAAGTCGCGCATGTCGCCGAGGTGCACGGGCACCCCCGGGTTGCGGCGCAGCGCCAGCTCGCGCATGTCCGGGGAGATCTCCACGCCCTCGGCGGACTCGAACAGGCCGGTCAGGTGCTCCAGGTGGAGTCCGGTGCCGCAGGCCACGTCGAGGACGCTGCAGGCGCCGGGCACCCGGGAGGTGATCAGGCCCGCGAGGTCGGCGGCCTCACGGGCGTAGTCCTTGCCCTTGCCCTGGTGGACGAGGTCGTAGAGGCGGGCGATGCCGCCCGCGTAGCCGGTGGTCACGAGGGGTCTCCTTGGCCGGGGTGGGGGGAGGTGCGGCGGCGGTACTGGCCGGCCAGCCGCTCCAGGGTGGGTACGAGCTCGGCGGGTGAGGGCGCGGCCAGGGCCTCCTCGCGCAGCCGGCGGGCGCCGGCGGCGAGCGAGGGGTCCGTCAGGGCCCGTACGACGGCCTCGCGCAGGGTGGCGGCGTCCAGCTTGGCGGGCGGCAGGTCGATGCCCGCGCCCGCTTCGGCGTGGAGTTCGGCCTTCAGGGGGGCGTCCCACAGGGAGCCCACCACGATCTGCGGTACGCCGTGCAGGGTGGCGGTGTAGCCGGTGCCGGCGCCGCCGTGGTGGACGATGGCCGCGCAGGTCGGCAGCAGCGCGTCCATCGGGACGAAGTCCACGGCCCGGATGTTGTCGGGGAGGCCGTCGCGGTCCTTCAGCTGGCTCGCGTCGAGGGTGGCGACGATCTCGGCGTCGACGTCGCCGAGGGCGTGCAGCAGCTCCTCGAAGGGGACGGAGTCCCGGCCGTAGGTCTCGCGCGCCGAGACGCCGAGGGTGACGCACACCCGGGGCCGGGTGGGCGGGGCGAGCAGCCAGTCGGGGATCACCGAGGGCCCGTTGTACGGGACGAAGCGCATCGGCAGGACCTCGCCGGGCACCGGTATGCGCAAGGCCTCGGGGGCCGGGTCGACGGTCCACACCCCGCCGGTGATCTCCTCGATCGCGGCGGCGTCGGGGGTGACGCCGAAGCGTTCGAGGGTCCAGGTGAGCCACTCGGCCATCGGGTCCTCGCGGCGCTCCTCGGGCTGGGCGGCGCTCAGTTCGAGGAACTGGCGCCGGGCGTTCAGGACCACGTCGGGGCCCCACAGCACGCGGGCGTGGGCCGCGCCGACGACGTGCGCGGCGATCGGGCCGGCGTAGGTGAAGGGCTCCCACAGGACCAGGTCGGGCTGCCAGGCGCGGGCCAGCGCGACCATGTCGTCGATCGTCGTGTCGCCGTTGAGCGGGGCGAAGGACATGGCCGTCATCATGGTCTGCTGCCCGAGGGCGTGCTCCCAGCCGAGCGGCCCGGTGCGGGTCTGCGCGAAGTCGAGGCCCTGCTGGTAGGGGGTGGGGTCGCCGCCGATCTGCGTCATCAGCTCCACGATGGAGTCGAGGTCGCCGACGGGTACGGCGGTCAGCCCCGACCCGTTGATCACCTCGGTGAGGGCGGGCTGGCTGGCCACCCGGACCTCGTGTCCGGCGGCGCGCAGCGCCCAGGCCAGGGGCACCAGGTTGTAGTAGTGGGTGTTGTGCGCGAAGCACGTGATCAGGACGCGCATGGCATCCGCTCCCCCTTGTCCGGTTCAGGCGTTGGCGTTCTTGGCGACGGGCTGGCGGGCCGGGGCGCGCAGCACGGGCGAGCGCAGCCGCGTCACCGGGTCGCCGGCCGTGCGCAGGCCCGGGAGGGTCTCGGCGAGGACGCGCAGCGCGGCGCGGGCGATGGCCTCGATCAGGTGCGCGGAGAGCCCGAAGTGCAGGTCGGCGGGGAGGCCGAAGGGCGGGGCGTGCGGCGCGGCCTGCGGGTCGCGGTTGACGGCGGCGACGAGGATGCTGACGCGGGCGCCCGCCGGGAGTTCGGTGCCGGCGAGGGTGACGGGAGTGCGGACGGTCCGGGATTCCAGCCGTACCGGGGGCGCGGTGCGCAGGGTCCGCTCGACGGCGGCGCCGGCCCCGCCGGGGTCGGCGGCCAGGGCCTGCCAGGCGCCGGGCTCGGCGAGCAGGTCCCGGACGGCGTGGGAGATGAGGACGGCGGTGGGTTCGGCGGCGCTGAGCGCGAGGATGCGGGCGGCGCGCACGGTGTCGGCGGTGGACTCGTACAGGGCGTCCGCGAGGAGGGCGTCCATGGCGCTCTCCGCCGCCTCGGCGGCCAGCGCGGTGGCGTGGGTCTGGGGGCACAGCATGCCGTCGAGGGCGTACCGGCAGTCGGGCAGGAGGCGGGCGAAGGTCTCGTGCGCGGCTTCGGGCAGGCCGAGCTGTTCGGCGAGTACCGGTCCGGTCAGGCGCCGGGCGAAGTCCTCGGCGAGGTCGAAGCGTTCGCCGAGGCCGGCCAGGAGCGTACGGGACCACGTGCCGGCCCGCTTCTCCACGCACGCGGCGTCCTCGGCCCACAGCAGGGGTCCGCCGAAGGCGGTGAGCGCGGCCAGCGGGGCGGCTTCGGCGCGGCTGAGGGTGAGGACGGCGCTGCGGAAGGGCAGCGGGTCCCCGCCGGGGGTCTCGTCGGCGGGGCCGGTCCCGTCGAAGGCGGGGTCGTCCAGGATCCGCTGGGCCACGGCGCGGTCGGCGGTGACCCAGGTGTCGAGCAGGGTGCTGTGGTGGAGCGGGCCGAGGGCGCGGAGCTTCTCCTCGGCCGCGTTGGGTTCCTCGGTGCCGGCGCGCAGGACCAGACCGTAGGGGTCGGCTTCGATGCCCGCGAACCACTGGGCGGCCCGGGTCAGTTGGTTCCTGCGGGCGCGGCGGGCGGTGCCTTGGCCGGGGCCCTCGGTCAGCAGCTCGGAGGTCATGTTTCTCCTCGTCATCGGGTGCTGCCGGGCAGTGCGTCCAGCCAGGCGTCGACGGCGCGGGCCGTGGCCGGGGCGTGCTCGGTCATCATCGTGAAGTGGTTGCCGGGGACGTCCGTGACGGTGTGGGCGGTGTCCCAGGCGGATCGCCAGTCCTCGCGGGGGTCGGTCCACGCGGCCATGGGTTCGGTGGCGCGCAGGTGCAGGACCGGGGCGCGGGTGGGCTCCGGTGTCCAGTCGAGGAGGATTCGGTGGTAGGCGCCCATGGCGGTGAGCCGGGTGTCGTCGAGGGGAACAGGGGTGCGGTCCATCGCCCATCGCAGCATGACATCCCGCCAGACGCCCATGGCTCCGGGCGCGCTGGGGGTGTAGATGTCGGCGAGCACGAGGGCGGCGGGGCCGCCCGCGCCGCGGCGCTCCAGGTGCCGGGCGAGCGCGTGGGCGGTGTTGGCGCCGGCGGAGTGGCCGATCAGCGCGTACGGGCGGCCGGCGGCGAGGCGTTCGACGGCCTCGGCGTGCGCCGCGCACAGCGCCTCGAGGGAGTCCGGCAGCGGTTCGCCGGACCGGAACCCGGGCTGCGGCAGCGCGGCGACGTCCCGCCGCCCGGCCAGGGCCGCGGCGAACGCGGCGAACTCCATGGGCCCGGACACGGCGGCGGTCCCGGCGCAGCCGATGAGGAGCAGCCCGTCGCCGGCCGCTCCCGCGGGGGCGGCCGGGTGCCCGGCGGGGCCGCCGGGGTCACCGGTGGTGGCGGGGTGACCCGCCGCCCCGCCGGAGCCGCCGGCAGCCGGAAGGCCGGCCGCAGGGTCGGCCGGGCCTTCCGCCAGGTGGACCGGGGTGACCGGGTGGGGCCGGTCGCGGGTGAAGACGGGGCGCAGGGCGGACAGGGCGCCCAGGGCGTCGACCGCTTCCGCGACCCTGCCCTCCCCGACCGCGCCGCGGTACAGCGCGGCGAGCGTGCCCTCGCCGGCCCGGAGGCCTTCGGCCGTGTCGGCGGAGCCGGCCGGGGCGGCGAGGTGTTCGGGGTCCTGGAGGAGTTCCAGGAGGTGGCCGGTGAGTGCGGCCGGGGTGTCGTGGTCGAAGAGGGCCTCGGGGGCCAGGGCGAGTCCGGTGGCGGCGGTGAGGCGGCGGCGCAGCTGGGTGACGGCCAGCGAGTCGAAGCCGATGAGCAGGAAGCGGGCGTCCGCCCCGACCTCGTCGGTGTCCGCGTACCCGAGTACGGCGGCGGCCTCGTCGCGGACCAGCCCGAGCACGGCGGCCCGGCGCTCACCCGCCTCCAGGCCGGCCAGTCGGCGACGCAGCTCGCCCGGTCCGTCGCCGGTGGCGGTCCCCCCGGGGCCGTGGCCGAACCCGGTACCGGAACCGAAGCCCGTGCCCGGCCCGGGGCCCGTGCCGAAGGCAGCGCCGGAACCGGAGCCCGGCCCGGGGCCCGAGGCGAGGCCCGGGCCCGCAGGCGTGAGGGGGGTGATCAGGGGGCTGGGGCGGTAGGCGGTGAAGCCTTCGGCGAAGCGGGGCCAGTCGGTGTCGGTCACCGTCACCGTGGCCTCGCCGGCGGCGATGGCGCGGAAGAGTTCCGTGAGCGCCGCCCCGGGGTCCATGGGCCGCACTCCCCTGCGCCGCAGGTACTCCGTTCCCTCGCCCTCGCCCATGCCGCCGCCGCCCCACAGGCCCCAGGCGACGGAGGTGGCCGGCAGGCCCTCGGCGCGGCGGCTGACGGCGAGGGCGTCGAGCCCGGCGTTGGCGGCCGCGTACGCGCACTGCCCGGCACTGCCCCAGACGCCCGCGCCCGAGGAGTACAGGACGAAGGCGTCCAGGCCGTGGGGGCGGGTGAGTTCGTCCAGGTGGCGGGCGCCGGCCAGCTTCCCGGCGTACACCTCGGCGAAGGCGTCGGGGCCGGTGTCGGTCAGCGCGCCGACCTGCGGGACGCCGGCCGCGTGGAAGACGCCGGTGAGGGGGGCGTCGGCGGGGACCTCCGCGAGGACGGCGGCGAGCGCGTCCCGGTCGGCGAGGTCGCAGGCGGCGAAGGTCACCTTGGCGCCGAGGGCGAGCAGTTCGGCCTCCAGCGCCTGCCCGCCCGGGGCCTGCCGGCCGCGCCGGCCGACGAGCAGCAGGTGGGACGCGCCCTCGGCGGCGAGCCGGCGGGCGAGGTGGCCGCCGAGCGCCCCGGTGCCGCCGGTGACCAGGACGGTGCCGCTCGGGCGGTACGGGTGCTCGGGGCGGGGCGTGGCGGCGGGCGCGAGCCGGCGCCCGTACGGGCGGCCGCGGCGGACGGCGATCTGGTCCTCGGCCCCGCCTAGGGCGGCGGCGAGGGCCCGCCAGTCCTGGTCGTCGGCGTCCTCGGGCAGGTCGGCCAGGCCGCCCCACAGGGTGGGGAGTTCGAGGGCCGCGACCCGGCCGAGGCCCCACAGCTGGGCGGCCGCGGTCCGGGGGCGCTCGCCGGGGGTGACGGCCACGGCGTTCCGGGTCGCGCACCAGAGGCGGGCGGTCACGGACTTCTCCTCCATGGCCTGGGCGAGGGACAGGGTCGCCCGGACTCCGGCGGGCACGGCGCCGGTCGCGGGCTGCTCCCGATCATCGGCCCCCAGGAGGGAGAGGACGCCCTGGAAAGTCCGGGCTGTGTCACCTTCGGCCTCGCCGGGGCGTACGTCGAACAGCGCGGCCAGCCCGGCCCGGTCGGCGCGGTCGGCGTCGACGGCCACCCGGTGGACCCGCGCGCCGAGGGCCGTCAGAGCCCGTTCGGCGGCATCGGCGAAGGCCGCGTCGGCCGAAGCGGGATCGGCCGAAGCGGGATCGGCCGAGGGGGCGTCGGCCGAAGCGGCGTCGGCCGAGGGCTCGATGAGCAGCCAGGTCCCGGTGAGCCGGCCCCCGGCCGCCTCGGCGAGCGGCTGCCAGGCGACCTGGTAGCGCCCGATCCCGCCGGCCGCCGCGGCGGCGCCGGAGCGGCCCCGGGGCGTCGGCGCGATCCAGAACCGCCGGTGCTGCCAGGCGTACACGGGCAGCGGCGCCGGGCGGGCGCCGGACCCGCCGAAGAGGCGGGCGCGGTCCAGCGCGGCGCCCCGGCCGGCGGCTACGGCGACGGCGCGCAGCAGGGTCTCGGCCTCGGGGCGGCCGCGGCGCAGTACGGGGACCAGCGCGGGTTCCTCGTCACCGGCGGAGCCGGGAGAGCCCGAGGAGCCGGGGGAACCGGGAGAGCCCGCGAGGACCTCTTCCGCCATGGCGCACAGCACCCCGTCGGGGCCGAGTTCGACGAAGGTGACGGCGCCCAGCTCGCGGGCGGTGCGCACCCCGTCGGCGAAGCGGACGGCGGAGCGGACGTGGCCGGCCCAGTAGGCCCCGGTGCGCAGGTCCTGGCCGGTGGCGCGCAGCCCGGTGACGTTGGAGACGACGGGGATGCGGGGGGCGCGGTAGGTGAGCCGGTCCGCGAGGGCGCGGAACTCCTCCAGCATGGGGTCCATGAGCGGGGAGTGGAAGGCGTGGCTGACGGTGAGCCGCTTGGTCTTCCGGCCCCGCTCGGCCAGCCGGGCCCCGATCGCCCCGACGGCCTCCTCGGTGCCGGAGACGACCACGGAGCGGGGGCCGTTGACGGCGGCGAGGTCCGCCGCGCCCGGGTGCTCGGCCAGCAGGGCGCGCACCTCGTCCTCGGCGGCCCGTACGGAGAGCATCGCGCCGCCGGCCGGCAGGGCCTGCATCAGGCGGCCGCGGGCGGCGACGAGGGCGCAGGCGTCGTCGAGGTCGAGTACGCCGGCCACGTGCGCGGCGGCGATCTCGCCGACGGAGTGTCCGAGGAGCACGTCGGGCCGCATGCCCCAGTGCTCCAGCAGCCGGAACAGGGCCACTTCCACGGCGAACAGGGCGGCCTGCGCGTACTGGGTGCGGTGCAGCAGCTCCTCGTCCCCGCTGCCGGGCACGGCGTCGAGGACGGCGGCGAGCGGCCGCTCCAGGTGCGGGTCGAGGCGGGCGGCGACGGCGTCCAGCGCCTCGGCGAACACCGGGTGCGCGGCGCGCAGTTCGCGGGCCATGCCGGGGCGCTGGCTGCCCTGCCCGGTGAAGAGGAACGCGGTCTTGGCGTCCCGCCGGCGCACGCCCCGCACCACCGCCGGGGAGGGGGCCCCGTCGGCGAGGGCGTCGAGGCCGCGCGCGAGTTCCCCGTAGGAGGTTCCGAGGATCACGGCCCGGTGCTCGAAGGCGGTGCGGGTGGCGGCGAGGGAGTAGCCGATGTCGGTGGCGTGCGGGGCGGCGCTGGCGAGGTGCTCGCGCAGCCGGCCGGCCTGGGCGCGCAGCGCGGCCTCGGTGCGGCCGGAGACGAACCACGGCACGAGCGGCAGGGGCACGGCCGGCCCGGCGGGCTCCGCCGCCGGGGCGGGCGGCGCCTCCTCCAGGATGACGTGCGCGTTGGTGCCGCCCACGCCGAAGGCGGAGACCGCGGCCCGGCGCGGCCGGGTGCCGGCGGGCCACTGCACGGCCTCGGTGAGCAGCCGGACTCCGCCCGCCGACCAGTCGACGTGCGGGGTGGGCTCCTCGGCGTGCAGGGTCTTGGGCAGCAGGCTGTGGCGCAGGGCCTGGACGGTCTTGATGACGCCGCCGACGCCGGCGGCGGCCTGGGCGTGGCCGATGTTGGACTTGAGCGAGCCGAGCCGCAGCGGCCGCTCGGCGGGCCGGTCCTTGCCGTAGACGGCGAGCAGGGCCTGCGCCTCGATGGGGTCGCCGAGGCGGGTGCCGGTGCCGTGGGCCTCGACGGCGTCGACCTCGTGCGGCTCGAGGCCCGCGTCGGCGAGGGCCTGGCGGATGACCCGCTGCTGGGAGGGGCCGTTGGGGGCGGTCAGGCCGTTGCTGGCGCCGTCCTGGTTGACGGCCGAGCCGCGGATCACGGCGAGGACGGTACGGCCGTGGCGCCGGGCGTCGGAGAGCCGCTCCAGGACGAGGACGCCGACGCCCTCGGCCCAGCCGGTGCCGTCGGCGTCCGCCGAGAACGCCTTGCAGCGGCCGTCCGCGGCCAGCCCCTTCTGCCGGGAGAACTCCACGAACGCGGCCGCGTCGGGCATGACCGCGACCCCGCCCGCCAGTGCCAGGGAGCTCTCGCCGCGGCGCAGCGCCGCCACCGCCAGGTGCAGGGCGACGAGCGAGGAGGAACAGGCCGTCTCCACCGTCATGGAGGGCCCCTCCAGGCCCAGGGCGTAGGAGATCCGGCCGGACAGCACGGCGTCCGCGCTGCCGGTCAGCAGGTAGCCCTCCGAGCCTTCCGGGATCCGGTCCAGGTCGGTCGCGTACTCGGCGTGCGCGGCGCCGACGTACACGCCGGTGCCGGTGCCGCGCAGGGAGCGCGGGTCGAGGCCGGTGCGCTCCAGCGCCTCCCAGGAGGCCTCCAGCAGGAGCCGCTGCTGGGGGTCCATGACGAGGGCCTCGCGGGGCGAGATGCCGAAGAAGGCGGCGTCGAAGTCCCCCGCGCCCGCGAGGAACCCGCCCCGGTCGCAGTACGTGGTGCCCTGCGACTCGGGGTCCGGGTCGTAGAGCCCGTCCAGGTCCCAGCCCCGGTCCTCGGGGAAGGGGGCGATGGCGTCCCGCCCGGCGGCCACCAGGTCCCACAGGCCCTCCGGCGAGTCGGCCCCGCCGGGGTAGCGGCAGGCCATGCCGACCACCGCGACGGGCTCGTGCGCGGCCTCGGCCAGCTCCCGGTTGAGCTTGCGCAGGCGCTCGCTCTCCTTCAGCGAGGTGCGGAGCGCCTCCATGAGCTTTTCGGAGGACATGGCCATCGGTGGGATCCCTCTCTGGGTGGGGCGGGGCCGGCGGGGCGGGGACGGGGGCGGCGGGGAGGTCAGGCGGCGGAGTCCCGCAGGGCCAGCTCGATCAGCGCTTCCGCGTCGAGTCCGTCGATGCGGTCGAGGGCGTCGTCACCTTCGCTGCCGCCGCTGTGGCCCCCATCGAACGTGCCGCCGCCTGAGCCCTGCTCGGGCGCGGACTCCGCCCCGGCCTGCGGGGCGAGCGCGAGGAGGGTGTCCAGCAGTCCCGCCCCGCGGAGCACGTCCAGCGGTACGGCCGCCAGCGCGGCCCGGATCCGGGCCTCCTCCGGGTCCCGGCCGCCCGTACCGCCTTCGGGCGTGAGGAGCTCGAGGAGGTGGCCGGCCACGGCGGAGGCCGTGGGGTGGTCGAAGACGAGGGTCGGGGGCAGTTTGCGGCCGGTGGCGGCGCTGAGGCGCTGGGCGAGCTCCCCGGCGGTGAGGGAGCTGAACCCGATGTCCTTGAAGGCCCCTTCGGGGTCGACGTCCTCGGGTCCGGCGTGGCCGAGGACGGCCGCGACGTCGCGGCGCACCCGGTCGAGGGCGATCTCGTACCGCTCGGCGGGATCGGCCGCGGCGAGCCGGCCGGGCAGGCCGTCGTCGTCGGCCGGCCGCGTGTCGTCCCCGGCGCCCGTGGCCTCGCGTACGCCGGGCAGTTCGCCGATGAGCGGGCTGGGCCGGAAGGCGGTGAACCCCTTCGCGAAGCGCGGCCAGTCCATGTCGGCGAGGGCGACGCACACGTCCTCGCGGTCCAGGGCCCGGCCGAGCGCCCGCACGGCCTGGACGGGGTCCATGGTGCGCAGCCCGCGGCTGCTGAGGAACTCCTCGCCCGCGCCCTCGCCCATACCGCCGCCGCCCCACAGGCCCCAGGCCACGGAGGTGGCGGTGAGGCCCTGGGCGCGCCGCTGTCCGGCGAGGGCGTCCAGGGCGGCGTTGGCGGCGCCGTAGGCGCTCTGGCCGCCGCTGCCCCACACTCCGGCGCCGGAGGAGTAGAGCACGAACGCGTCGAGTTCCAGGCCCTGTGCGCTGGTGAGTTCGTGCAGGTGGCGGGCGCCCGCGACCTTGCCGGCGTACACGTCGGCGAAGGAGGGGGTGCCGGTGTCGAGGAAGGCCTCGGAGTGCGGGATGCCGGCGGTGTGGAAGACGGCGGTCGGCGGGTGGGCCTCCAGGAGGGCTGCGAGCGCGGCCCGGTCGGAGACGTCACAGGCCGCGACGGTCACCTCGGCGCCCAGGGCGCGCAGTTCGGCGGCCAGCGCCTCGGCGCCGGGGGCGGCGGCGCCGCGCCGGCCGGTGAGGACGAGGTGCCCGGCGCCCGCTCCGGCGAGCCAGCGGGCCACGTGCGCGCCGAGGGCTCCGGTGCCGCCGGTGACCAGGACGGTGCCGCGCGGGGTGTACGTACGGCGGGTGGGGGTGCTGCCGGCCGGGACGAGCCGGCGCCCGTAGATGCCGGAGGGCCGTACGGCGATCTGGTCCTCGCCGCCGGGGGCGGTCAGGGCGCGGACCAGGCGCTGCCAGGCGCGGTCATCGGGGGCGGCGGGGAGGTCGACGAGGCCGCCCCACAGCAGCGGCTGCTCCAGGGCGATACCGCGTCCGAGGCCCCAGACCTGGGCCCCGGCGGACTCGGGTACCTCGCCCGGGGAGACCGCCGTGGCGCCGAGGGTGACGGTCCACAGCCGGGCCGTGAGGCCCGCGTCGGCGGCGGCCTGGGCGAGGAGGGCGGTACCGGTGACGGCGAGGGGCAGGTCGGGGTGGGCGGGGTGCGGGAGTTCGCCGGCTCCGAGCAGGGAGAGCACCCGGGTGACGCCGGTGTACGGGGCCAGGGCGGCGGCCAGCTCGGTACGGGTCACGGTGGCCGCGTCGACGGTGAGCCGTTCGGTACGGGCCCCGTGGCGGGTGAGCGCGGTCTCGGCGGCGTCGGCGAGGGCGGCGTCCGCGAGGGCCGTCTCGAGCCCGGCGGGGACCACCAGCAGGACCGGCCCGTCGAGCACGGCGGGGGCGTCGGCCCCGGTGAGGGCCTTCCAGGTGGTGCGGTAGCGCCAGGCGTCGATCCCGGCCGGCTCGGCGACGGCCCGGGCGGCGGCGGGGGCGGAGGGCTCCAGCCAGTGGTGGCGGTGCTGGAAGGGGTACGTCGGCAGGTCGACGCGGCGGGCGCCGGTCCCTTCGAAGAGGGAGGCCCAGTCGATGTCGGTGCCGCGTACGAACAGCTCGGCGGCGGAGGTCAGGAGCCGCTCCAGCCCGCCCTCGTCGCGGCGCAGGGAACCCACGGCGAGCACGTCGGCGGTCTCCTGGACGCCCATGGTCAGGACGGGGTGGGCGCTGGACTCCACGAAGGTGCCGAAGCCCTTGGCGAGCAGCACCTTGACGGTGTCCTCGAAGCGCACCGGCCGGCGCAGGTTGCGGTACCAGTACGCGGTGTCGAGGGCGGGCTCGCGGAGCAGGCCGCCGGTGACCGTGGAGTAGAAGGGAACCTCCGGACGGCGCGGGACGATCGGCGCGAGCACCTCCAGCAGCTCGGCCTCGATCCGCTCGACGTGCGCGGAGTGCGAGGCGTAGTCCACCGGCACCTGACGCGCCCGGATCCCCTCGGCGACGGCTTCGGCGACGAACGCGGCCACCGCGTCGGCATCACCGGCCACGACCGTGCTCGACGGGCCGTTGACGGCGGCCACGTCCAGCCGGCCGGTCCAGCCCTTAAGCCGCTCCTCGACGTCCGCGAGCGGCAGCGGAAGGGAGGCCATCCCGCCCAGCCCCGCCAGCTCGCGCCCGATGACGGCGGCGCGCAGCGCGACGACCCGGGCCGCGTCCTCCAACGACAGGGCTCCGGACACGGCGGCGGCGGCGATCTCACCCTGCGAATGCCCGATGACCGCATCCGGCACCACACCCAGCGAACGCCACACCTCGGCCAGCGACACCATCACGGCCCAGGTCACGGGCTGGACCACATCCACCCGGTCCAGCGAGCGGCCTTCCCTGACCACCTCGACCGCGTCGAAGTCCACGAAGGGCGCCAGCGCATCGGCACACTCGCGCATCCGGGCGGCGAACACCGGCGAGGACTCCAACAGCCCCGCACCCATCCCCACCCACTGCGTCCCCTGACCCGGGAACACCCACGCCAGACGGCCGTTCGCGGCGGCCACACCCTCCACGGTGACCGGGCCCAGGGCCACCCGGCGGTGCTCGAACACCGACCGCGTGGTCGCCAGCGAGTACGCGACGTCCAGCAGCGGCAGGTCCGCGGGCAGCCGTTCGGCCTGGGCGCGCAGCCCGGCCGCCGACCTGCCCGACAGCACCACCGGTACGACGGGCAGCTCGCGCACCGGCCCGGCGGCCTCGTCCACCGGCGCCGGCGCAGGCGCCTGCTCCAGGATCACGTGGGCGTTGGTCCCCGACACGCCGAAGGAGGACACGCCCGCCCGGCGCGGGCGGCCGCTCTGCGGCCACTCCCGGGTTTCGGTCAGCAGCTCGACGGCGCCCGCCTCCCAGTCCACCTGCGCGGACGGAGCGTCCACGTGCAGGGTCTTGGGGAGCTTCCCGTGCTCGAGGGCCTTGACCATCTTGATGACGCCGCCCACACCGGCCGCGGCCTGGGCGTGCCCGATGTTGGACTTCAACGACCCCAGCCACAGGGGCTGTCCGGCGACGCGCGCGCTGCCGTAGGTGTCCATGAGGGCCTGGACCTCGATCGGGTCGCCCAGCTTGGTGCCGGTGCCGTGCGCCTCGACGGCGTCCACGTCGGCGGCGGTGACCTGGGCGTCGGCGAGGGCCTGGCGGATGACGCGCTGCTGGGCGGCGCCGCTGGGCGCGGTGAGCCCGTTGCTGGCGCCGTCCTGGTTGACGGCCGAGCCCCGCAGGACGGCCAGCACCCGGTGGCCCTTGCGTACGGCGTCGGAGAGCCGTTCCACGAGCAGGATTCCGGCGCCCTCGCCGGGGCCGAAGCCGTCGGCGGCGTCGGCGAAGGCCTTGCAGCGGCCGTCGGCGGCGACTCCGCGCTGGCGGGAGAACTGGACGAAGACGGCGGGGGTGGACATGACGGTGACTCCGCCGGCCAGGGCGAGGTCGCATTCGCCGCGGCGCAGCGACTGGGCCGCCTGGTGGAGGGCGACCAGCGAGGAGGAGCAGGCGGTGTCGACGGTCACGGCCGGGCCCTCGAGGCCGAGGGTGTAGGAGATGCGGCCGGAGGTGAAGCTGACGACGCTGCCGGTGAGCAGGTCGCCCTCGAGCTGCGCGGACGGCTCGTGGACGCCGGAGGTGTAGCCGCCGTCCCAGGCGCCGACGAAGACCCCGGTGCGGGAGCCGTGCAGGGAGCGGGGGTCGATGCCGGCCCGCTCCAGGGCCTCCCAGGAGGTTTCCAGCAGCAGTCGCTGCTGGGGGTCCATGGCCACGGCCTCCCGGGGGGAGATCCCGAAGAAGCCCGGGTCGAAGGCTCCGGCGGCGTCGAGGAACCCCCCTTCGCGGCAGTAGGAGCGGCCGGCCGCGTCGGGGTCGGGGTCGTAGAGGCCCTCGACGTCCCAGCCGCGGTCGCCGGGGAACGGCGAGACGGCGTCGGTGCCGGTGGACACCAGCTCCCAGAGGGCTTCGGGGGTGTTGACGCCGCCGGGGAAGCGGCAGGCCATGCCGACGATCGCGATCGGCTCGTGAGCCTGGGCCTCCAGTTCCTTGAGGCGTTCGCTGGTGCGGTGCAGTTCGGTCGTGGCCCGCTTGAGGTACTCGCGGAGCTTCTCTTCGTGTCCCATGTCTCGTCACCCGTCACGTGCTGTGCGGCGGTTCAGAACCGCTCGTCGATGAATGCGAAGATCTCGTCGTCGTCGGCGTCCTCGATGGACTCGGCGACGGACACCGGGTCGCCCGGGTCCGAGGGGCCGGTGGTGCCTCCGATGCCGTTCCACAGGCCGGTGAGGGCGGCGAGGCGGCCCGCGATCTCCTTGTGCGCCGTTTCGTCCGGGGTGGCGGCGGCCTGTCCGGTCAGGGCGCCGAAGAGGGCTTCCAGCCGGTCGAGTTCCGCCATGACGGAGGTCGCGCGGGCGTCCGCGGCGGCCGGGGCCGGCGGGGTGTCGTCCTGCGGGGCGAGTGCGCGGCGCAGGTGTCCGGCGAGGGCCGCCGGGGTGGGGTGGTCGAAGACCAGGGTCGCGGCCAGGCGCAGCCCGGTGGCGGCGGCGAGCCGGTTGCGCATCTCGACGGCGGTGAGGGAGTCGAAGCCGAGCTCCTTGAAGGCCCGGTCGACGGTGATGCCCTCGGGGCCGCCGTGGCCGAGTACGGCCGCGGCGTGGGCCCGTACCGCTTCGAGGATCAGTTCCTCCTGCTCGTCGGCGGGCAGGCCGGCGAGCCTGTCCGCCAGGGTCTCGGCGGCGGGGCCGCTCTGCCGGCCGGTGCCGCCCTGGGGGTCGGTGGCGCCGACGAGGGTGCTGAGGAAGGGCGGGACGGGCCCGGCGGCGCGCAGGGCCGCGTGGTTGAGCCGGATCGGGACCTGGAGGGGGCTGTCGACGGCCTGGGCGGCGTCGAAGAGCGCGAGGCCTTCGCTGTCGGTGAGGGGCATGACGCCGCCCCGGGCGAGGCGCCGGTGCATGCCGCTCTGGTCGAGGTGTCCGGCCATGCGGCTGTTGGTGGACCACAGGCCCCAGGCGAGGGAGACGGCGGGCAGGCCCAGCGAGCGGCGGTAGCCGGCGAAGGCGTCGAGGAAGGCGTTGGCGGCGGCGTAGCCGCCCTGGCCGGGGCTGCCGAAGAGGGCGGACGAGGAGGAGTAGAGGACGAAGGCCGACAGGTCGAGGTCGCGGGTCAGTTCGTGCAGGTTGAGCACGGCGTCGACCTTGGGGTGCAGGACGGTGTCGAGGGCCTCGGGGGTGAGGGTGGGCAGGGTGCCGTCGGAGAGGACGCCCGCGGTGTGGACGATGCCGGTCAGGGGGTGTTCGGCGGGGATGGCGGCGAGCAGTTCGGCGAGCTGTTCGCGCTCGCCCGCGTCGCAGGCCCGTACGGTGACCCGGGCGCCGAGTGCGGAGAGTTCGGCGGCGAGTTCGGGGGCGCCGTCGGCTTCGGGTCCCTGGCGGCCGGCGAGTACGAGGTGGCGTACGCCGTGTCCGGTGACGAGGTGGCGGGCGACGGCGCTGCCGAGGGTGCCGGTGCCGCCGGTGACGAGGACCGTGCCGTGGGGTCCGAAGGACGGCGGCATGGTCAGGACGAGCTTGCCGGTGTGCCGGGCCTGGCTGAGGGTGCGGAACGCCTCGCGGGCGTGGCGGATCTCGTGGACGGTCAGCGGCAGGGGCTCGAGGATGCCCGCCTCGAAGAGCGCGAGGAGTTCGCGGAGCATCTCGCCGACCGTTTCGGGGCCCGCCTGGACCAGGTCGAAGGCCTGGTAGCGGGTGCCGGGGTGGTCGGCGGCGACGGTCTGCGGGTCGCGGACGTCGGCCTTGCCGAGTTCGAGGAAGTGGCCGCCGCGGGGCAGCAGGCGCAGGGAGGCGTCGACGAACTCCCCGGCGAGGGAGTTGAGGACGATGTCCACGCCCCGGCCGCCGGTGCGCTCGAGGAACTCCTCCGCGAAGGCGGTGGTGCGGGAGTTGGCGAGGGCCTCGTCGGCGAGGCCGAAGCCCCGCAGGGTGTCCCATTTGCCGGTGCTGGCGGTGGCGTACACGGTGAGGCCGTGGTGGCGGGCCAGCTGGAGGGCGGCCATGCCGACGCCGCCGGCTGCGGCGTGGATCAGCAGGGACTGGCCGGGGGTGGCCTTGGCGAGGCGGGTGAGGGCGTACTGGGCGGTGAGGAACACCGCCGGGACGGAGGCGGCCTGGGCGTAGGTCCAGCCGGCGGGGACCGGGGCGACCATGCGGTGGTCGGCGACGGCGTGGGGGCCGAAGCCGCCGGTCCACATGCCCAGGACCCGGTCGCCGGGGGCGAGTCCGCTCACGCCGGGGCCGACCTCGGTGACGACGCCCGCGCCTTCGGCGCCCATGACGGGGTCGCCGGGGTACATGCCGAGGGCGATGAGGGTGTCGCGGAAGTTGATGCCGGCGGCGCGTACGGAGATCCGTACCTGGCCCTCCTCCAGGGGGGCCAGGGTGTCGGCGGCGGGGGCGAGGCGCAGGCCTTCCAGGGTGCCGGTGCCGCTGGTGGCGAGCCGCCAGGCGGGGGTGTCGGCGGGCGGTACGAGGAGGTCCGCGCGGCCCGCCGCGTCGCCGTGGCCGGTCCCGTCGCCGGGGCGGGCCAGGCGGGGGGCGCGTACGGCGGCGCCGCGGACGGCGAGCTGCGGTTCGGCGGAGGCGAGGGCGGCGCCGAGGGCGGCCCCGTCGGTGTCGGCGGCCGGGTCGAGGTCGAGGAGGGCGAAGCGGCCGGGTTCCTCGGACTGGGCGGAGCGGATCAGGCCCCAGAGGGTGGCGGTGGCCGGGTCGCCGACGTGCTCGTCGGGCCCGGCGGCGACGGCGCCCCGGGTGACGAGGGTGAGGGTGGTGCCGGCGAGCCGGTCGCCGGCGTCCAGCCAGGCCTGGGCGAGGTCCAGGGCCCGGTGGGTGACGGCGTGGGCGGCGCCGGCGTCGGGCCGGGGGTGGTGCGGGAAGGAGACGGCGACGGTGTCGGGGGCCCCGCCGGCGGCGGCGGCCTCCAGCAGCGCGGGCAGGTCCGGGTACCAGTCGCCGTGGCCGCCGGCGCCCTCCAGGGCGGCGAGGACCTTGGCGTGGTCCTCGCCGACGACGGCGATGCGGCGTACGGGCGGGGCCGCGGGGGTGTGCTGCCGCTCCCAGGTGACCTCGTACAGGGATCCGTTGCGCTTGCCGCTGCCGGCGGGTCCGGCCGCGGCGGCGAGCTGCTCGTCGGAGACGGTGCGGACGAGGAGTTCGGCGATGTCGAGGACGGGGCGGCCCTCCTCGTCGGTGCAGCGCAGGCTGACGGCGTCCGCGCCGGCGGGGGTGACGGACACCCGCAGCCGGTCGGCGCCCTCCGCGTGCAGGCGTACGCCGCGCACGGCGAAGGGCATGCGGGCGCGGCCGTCGTCGGGGAAGAACGCGCCGAGGCTCATGGCCTGGAGCGCGGCGTCCAGGAGCGCGGGGTGGAGGCCGAAGCCGGCGGACGCCTCGCGGGTCTGTGCCGGGAGGGCGACCTCGGCGTGGACGGCGGTGCCTTCGCGCCAGCCGTCGCGGAAGCCGCGGAAGTGCGGCCCGTAGTCGTAGCCGCGGGCGGTGAACTCCTCGTAGAAGGCGTCGGGTGCGGGCCGCCCGGCGGGGCGGGCGGCGGGCGCCGGCCAGGGGGCGGGCGCGGCCGGCGGGGTGTCCGCGGCGGGGGCGACGACGGCTTCGGCGTGCCGCTGCCAGGGGGAGCCGGGGGCGGCGCCCGCCTCGCGGGAGTGGACGGTGAGGGTGCGCCGGCCGTCCTCGGCGGCGGCGGTGACGAGCAGGCGCAGCTCCACGGCCCCGTTGTCGGGCAGCACCACGGGGGCCTGGAGGATCAGCTCGTCGAGGTGGCCGCAGCCGGACTGCCGCCCGGCCCACAGGGCCAGGTCGACGAGGGCGGCGCCGGGCAGCAGGACGGTGCCCAGCAGGGCGTGGTCGGCGAGCCACGGGTGGGTGTCGGCGCCGACGCGGGCCGTGTAGACCACGGACCCGGACTCGGGGAGTTCGACTCCGCCGCCGAGCAGGGGGTGGCCGGCCTCGTGGAGGCCGATGGAGGCGGCGTCGCCGCGCCGGGCGGGCGCGTTGTACCAGTAGCGCTCGCGCTGGAAGGGGTAGGTGGGCAGCTCGACGCGGCGGGAGCCGGTGCCGAAGAGGGCGTCGGCGTCGATCTCGACGCCGCTGACGTGGGCCATGCCGAGGGCCGCGCCGAACCAGCGGGCGCCGCCCTTGTCGCGGCGCAGCGTGCCGAGGACGGAGGCGCGGGCGCCGGTGTCGGCGACGGTCTCCTGGAGGGAGGTCGCGAGCATCGGGTGGGGGCTGGGCTCGAGGAAGACCTCGTGGCCGTCGGCGACGAGGGACCGGGTGGCCTCCTCGAAGAGGACGGGTTCGCGCATGTTGCGGTACCAGTACGCGCAGTCGAGGGCGGCGGTGTCGAGGAGCCCGCCGGTGACGGTGGAGTAGAAGGGGATCTCGCCGCTGCGCGGGGACACCGGGGCGAGGGCCTCCATCAGCTGGTCCTTGAGGGCGTCGACCTGGGCGGAGTGCCCGGCCGTGTCCACGCCGGGGATGGCGCGGGCGTGGACGCCTTCGGCGGTCAGCTCGTCGAGGAGTTCGCGCAGCGCGGCGGGCTCTCCGGCGACGGCGGCGGTGCCGGGGCTGTTGACGGCGGCCACGGACAGCCGGTCGCCGAAGCGGGCGAGGCGGGTGCGCAGTTCCCCGGGGGCCAGCGAGACGGCGATCATGCCGCCCTTGCCGGCGAGGGTCAGCCAGGCCTGGCTGCGCAGGGCGACGATGCGGGCGGCGTCGTCCAGGGACAGGCCGCCGCTGACGTACGCGGCGGCGATCTCGCCCTGGGAGTGGCCGACGACGGCCGACGGGTGGACGCCGAGGGAGCGCCAGGCGGCGGCCAGCGACACCATCATCGTGAACAGGACGGGCTGGACGACGTCGACGCGGCCGAGCGAGGGCGCGCCGGGCACCTGCCGCAGGACGTCCATGACGGACCAGTCCAGGTAGGGGGCGAGGGCGGCGTCGCAGGCGGCGGCGCTGTCGCGGAAGGCGGGCGAGCGGTCGAGGAGGCCCTCGGCCATGGCGGGCCACTGGGAGCCCTGTCCGGGGAAGACGAAGGCGATCCGGTCGCCGGGTCCGGCGGCTCCGCGCAGTACGGCCAGGTGCGGGCGGTCCTGGGCGAGGGCGTTGAGGGCGTCGAGGAGTTCCTCGCGGCTCTCGCCGATGACGGCCGCCCGCTGTTCGAAGCGGGAGCGGGCCGTCAGCAGGGTGTATCCGGCGTCGGCGGGGTGCAGGCCGGGGTGTTCGAGGAGTCCGGCGCGCAGCCGGGCCGCCTGGGCGCGCAGTGCGGTGTCGGAGCGCGCGGACAGCAGCAGCGGGACGGTGACCTCCTCCCACCACTCGGTGCCGGCTTCGGGGGCGGGGGCGCTCTCCTCGCCGGGTGCGGTGGCGGCGGGTGCTTCCTCCAGGATGACGTGGGCGTTGGTGCCGCTGATGCCGAAGGCGGAGACGGCGGCGCGGCGCGGCAGGTCGCCCTGCGGCCAGTCGAGGTCGTCGGTGAGCAGGGACACCGCTCCGGAGGACCAGTCGACGCGGGGGGTGGGTGCGTCGACGTGCAGGGTGCGGGGCAGGGTGCCCCCGCGCAGGGAGAGGACCATCTTGATGACGCCGGCGACGCCGGCGGCGGCCTGGGTGTGGCCGATGTTGGACTTCACGGAGCCCAGCCACAGCGGGTCGCCCTCGGGGCGGCCCTCGCCGTAGGTGGCGAGGACGGCCTGGGCCTCGATGGGGTCGCCGAGTTCGGTGCCGGTGCCGTGGGCCTCGACGGCGGAGACCTCGTGGGGCTCGAGGCCGGCGTCGGCGAGGGCCTGGCGGATGACGCGCTGCTGGGAGGGGCCGTTGGGGGCGGTCAGGCCGTTGCTGGCGCCGTCCTGGTTGACGGCCGAGCCGCGGATCACGGCGAGGACGGGGTGGCCGTGGCGCCGCGCGTCGGAGAGCCGCTCGACGAGGAGCATGCCGGCGCCCTCGCCGAGGGCGACGCCGTCGGCGCCGGCCGCGAAGGCGCGGGAGCGGCCGGTGGGCGACATGACGCGCTGGCGGGAGAACTCGACGAGCATCTCGGGGGTGGACATGACGGTGGCGCCGCCGACGAGGGCCAGCCCGCATTCGCCGCGCCGCAGGGACTGCACGGCCAGGTGCAGGGCCACCAGGGACGCCGAGCAGGCCGTGTCGACGGTGACGGCCGGGCCCTCGAGGCCGAAGACGTAGCTGAGCCGCCCGGACATCACGCTGGCGGAGTTGCCGGTGCCGAGGTAGCCGTCGAAGTCCTCGTCGCCGTTCTGCAGCAGCGGCATGTAGTGCTGGCCGTTGGTGCCGACGAAGACGCCGGTGCGGCTGCCGCGCAGCACGGTGGGGTCGAACCCGGCGCGCTCCAGGGCCTCCCAGGAGGTTTCCAGCAGGAGCCGCTGCTGCGGGTCCATGGCGAGGGCCTCGCGGGGCGAGATGCCGAAGAACTCCGGGTCGAAGTCGGGGGCCTCGTGCAGGAATCCGCCTTCGCGGACGTACGTACGGCCCTTCGCGTCGGGGTCGGGGTCGTAGAGGCCCTCCAGGTCCCAGCCGCGGTTCGTCGGGAAGGTGCTGATGGCGTCGCCGCCGCCGCGCAGCAGCTGCCACAGCTCGTCGGGGGTGTTGATGCCTCCGGGGAAGCGGCAGGCCATGGCGACGATCGCGACGGGCTCGGCGTCCCCGCCGGCGGGTGCGGCCGCGAACGCGGCGGACGCCTCCTCGGCCTCCTCCTCGGTGCCCGACGCCAGCTCCTGGAGGTGGCGGGCGACGGCGGCGCTGGTGGGGTGGTCGAAGACGAGGGAGGGCGCCAGTTCCAGACCGGTGGCCTCGCGGAGCCGGTTGCGCAGCTCCACGGCGGTCACCGAGTTCAGGCCGAGTTCCCGGAAGGCCCGGTCGGGGGTGATCCCGTCGGGGCTGGTGTGGCCGAGTACGGCCGCCACGTGCGAGCGCACCAGCCGCAGCAGCTCGCGCCGCTGCTCGTCGGCCTGCTTCCCGCGCAGGGCGCCGGCGATGCGGGCCGCACCGCCCTGCCCGGCCCCGGCGGCGGCCTGCTCGGCCGCGCGCAGGGCGCGTACGGCGGGCAGTTCGTCCAGCAGCGCGCAGGGGCGGGCGGCGGTGTAGGCGGCGGCGAAGCGCGCCCAGTCGACGTCGGCGACGGCGATGCCCGTGTCCCGGCGTCCCACGACCGCGTCGAGCGCGTCGAGGGCCCGCTCCGGGTCCAGGAACTCCAGGCCGGCGAGCCGCATCCGGTCGGCGGCGGGGCCGGTGAGGGCGCCCTGCCAGGGGGTCCAGGCCACCGAGGCGGCGGGCAGCCCGCGCCCGCGCCGGGCTTCGGCGAGGGCGTCGAGGTGGGCCGTACCGGCGGCGTAGCCGCTCTGGCCGGCGCCGCCCCACACCCCGGCGACGGAGGAGAAGACGACGAAGGCGTCGAGTTCCGTGCCGTCGAGCAGGGCGTCGAGGCGGCCGGCGAGACCGGTCTTGGCGGTGACGGCGGCGGCGAAGCCCTCCATCGTGGTCTCGGCGAGGGCGGTCGGCGCGGGCGTCGGCGGGGCGACGTAGACGGCGGACGGCGTGTGCAGGGCGAGGAGTTCGCGCAGCGCGGCGTCGTCGCCGAGGTCGCGGGCGTCGAGGGTGACCCGGTCCGCGAGACCGGCGAGTCCGGCGCGGAGCGCGTCCGCGTCGGGGAGGGCCGGGGCCTCGGCGGCGAGGACGACCCGGTCGGCGCCGGCGGCGAGGAGCCTGCGGGCCAGCGGCCCGCCGACGGTGGCGAGGTCCCCGACGAGCAGGACGGTGCCGCGCGGGCCGGCGGCCCCGGGGGCGGGGGCGAGGGCGGCCGGGACGAGCCGGCGGCCGTAGGTGCCGGAGGGGCGTACGGCGATCTGGTCGTCGGCGCCGGGGGTGGCGAGGACGGTGGCCAGCCGCTGGTAGGCGCGGGCGTCGGGCTGTGCGGGCAGGTCGACGAGACCGCCCCACAGGGAGGGCAGTTCGAGGGCGGCGACCCGGCCGAAGCCCCAGGTCTGGGCGGCGGCGGGCGACGGGGACTCGGCGGGCGACACGGCGACCGCGCCCCGGGTGGCGGCCCACAGCCGCGCCCCGGCGCCGGCGTCGGCGGCCGCCTGGGTGAGGGCGAGGGTGGCGGCGAGTCCGAGCGGGACGCCGGGGTGGCCGGGGTGCTCGCCCTCGGTGAGGGCCAGCAGCGACAGGATGCCGCTGAGCTGCGGGGTCTCCCGGCGGGAGGCGGCTTCGGCGAGGGCGGCGCGCAGCAGGGACCGGTCGGCGTGGACGGGGTCGATGACGAGGGTCTCGACGGTGGCGCCCCGGCCGGTGAGGGCCTCGCGGGCGAGTTCGGCGCTCGCGGAGCCGGCCGGGTTGTCGGGCAGCACGATCAGCCACCGGCCGGAGAGCCGGGCGGCGCTCTCGTCGGAGCGCAGGCTCTTCCAGGTGACGCGGTAGCCGAGCCCGCTCCCCTCCCCGCCGTCGGGGCGGGCGGCGGGGGCGGCGGCGGGGCCCGCGGGCAGCCAGTGGTGGGTCCGCTGGAAGGCGTAGGTCGGCAGGTCGACGGGGCGGGCGCCGGTCCCTTCGAAGAGGGAGGCCCAGTCGATGTCGGTGCCGCGTACGAACAGTTCGGCGGCGGAGGTCAGGAGGCGCTGGAGGCCGCCCTCGTCGCGGCGCAGGGACCCGGTGGTGAGTACGGGGGCGCCGGCGGCTTCGGCGGTCTCCTGGATGCCCATGGTCAGGACCGGGTGGGCGCTGGATTCGACGAAGGTCCCGAAGCCCTTGGCCATCAGGCCCTTGACGGTGTCCTCGAAGCGCACCGGCCGGCGCAGGTTGCGGTACCAGTACGAGGCGTCGAGGGTGGTGGTGTCGACCGCTTCGGCCGTCACCGTGGAGTGGAAGGGGATCGTGGCGCGGCGCGGGGTGACCGGGCCGAGGACCTCGAGGAGTTCGGCCTCGATCCGCTCGACGTGCGCGGAGTGCGAGGCGTAGTCCACGGGCACCTGGCGGGCCCGGATCCCCTCGGCGACGGCTTCGGCGACGAACGCGGCCACGGCGTCGGCGTCTCCGGCCACGACGGTGCTGGAGGGGCCGTTGACGGCGGCGACACCCAGCCGGCCGGTCCAGCCCTTCAGCCGCTCCTCGACGTCCGCGAGCGGCAGCGGGAGGGAGGCCATGCCACCCAGACCGGCCAGCTCGCGCCCGATGACGGCGGCGCGCAGCGCGACGACCCGGGCCGCGTCCTCCAACGACAGGGCTCCGGACACCGCGGCGGCGGCAATCTCACCCTGCGAATGCCCGACCACGGCATCGGGAACGACGCCCAGCGAACGCCACACCTCGGCCAGGGACACCATCACGGCCCAGGTCACGGGCTGGACCACGTCCACCCGGTCCAGGGACCGCCCCTCCCGCACCACCTCGACCGCGTCGAAGTCCACGAAGGGCGCCAACGCATCGGCACACTCGCGCATCCGGGCGGCGAACACCGGCGAAGACTCCAGGAGCCCCGCACCCATGCCCACCCACTGCGTCCCCTGACCCGGGAACACCCACGCCACGCGCCCGTTCTCGGCGGCCACGCCCTCCACGGTGACCGGGCCCAGGGCCACCCGACGGTGCTCGAGCATCGAGCGGCCGGTGACCAGGCTCAGCGCCACGTCCAGCGGGCGCAGCGCGGGGTCCTGCTCCTGCCGGGCGCGCAGGCGGGCGTCCTGGGCCTTCAGGGCGGCTTCGGAGCGGGCGGTGAGGACGAGCGGGACGACGGGCAGCTCACGCGCCGCTTCGACGGCCTCCACCACCGGCTCCGGCGCCTGCTCCAGGATCACGTGCGCATTGGTGCCCGACACACCGAACGAGGACACACCCGCACGGCGCGGACGGTCCACCTCCGGCCAGTCACGCTCCTCCGCCAACAGCTCGACCGCGCCCGCCTCCCAGTCCACCTGGGAAGACGGCGCATCCACATGCAGAGTCTTCGGCAGACGCCCGTGCTCCAGCGCCTTGACCATCTTGATGACGCCACCCACACCGGCCGCCGCCTGCGCGTGCCCGATGTTCGACTTCAACGACCCCAGCCAGAGCGGCTGTTCCACCGACCGCTGCCCATACGTCGCCAGCAGCGCCTGCGCCTCGATCGGATCCCCCAGCCGGGTCCCCGTACCGTGCGCCTCGACCACGTCCACATCCGCGACACCCAGACCCGCGCTCTCCAACGCCGCCCGGATCACCCGCTGCTGCGAAGGACCGTTCGGCGCGGTCAGCCCGTTGCTCGCACCGTCCTGGTTCACCGCCGAGCCCCGCACCACCGCCAGCACCCGGTGCCCCTTCGCCACCGCATCCGACAGCCGCTCCACCAGCAGCATGCCCACGCCCTCGGCCCAGCCGGTGCCGTCGGCCGCGTCGGCGAAGGCCTTGCACCGGCCGTCGGCGGCGAGCCCGCGCTGCTGCGAGAACTCCACGAAGGTGCCGGGGGTCGCCATGACGGTGACGCCGCCGGCCAGGGCCACGTCGCATTCGCCGGTCCGCAGGGACTGCGCGGCCAGGTGCAGGGCCACGAGGGACGAGGAGCAGGCGGTGTCCACCGTCACCGCCGGGCCCTCCAGCCCCAGGGCGAAGGAGATGCGGCCGGAGACCACGCTGCCGGAGGTTCCGGTGCCTCCGTAGCCGCCCGCGTCGTCGAGCGCGGCGGGCCGGTCGGTGCCGTAGTCGTGGTACATGGCGCCGACGAAGACGCCGGCCTTCGTCCCCCTCAGCGCGGACGCCGGGATACCCGCCCGCTCCAACGCCTCCCACGAGGTCTCCAGCAACAACCGCTGCTGCGGATCCATCGCCACCGCCTCACGCGGCGAAATACCGAAGAAGCCCGCATCGAACTCCCCCGCCTCATGCAGGAAACCCCCCTCCCGCACATACGAACACCCCGGAACACCCGGCTCCGGATCAAACAACCCCTCAACATCCCAACCACGGTCACCCGGAAACCCCGACACCGCATCCACACCCGACGACACCAAATCCCACAAACCCTCAGGCGAACCCACCCCACCCGGGAAACGGCACGCCATCCCCACGATCGCGATCGGCTCGCTGCCGCGCTCCTCGGCCTCGCGCAGGCGCGCTTGGGTCTCGTGGAGCTCGGTCATGGCGCGGCGGAGGTACTCGCGGAGCCTGGCTTCGTTGCCCGTGGAGTCCTGGTTGGTGTCGTGAGCGGACACAGCTCTCCCCTGGAGGTGTCGGTGCAGGGCTTCAGATGGAGCGGAAGCCGCTGTCGAGCAGCTGGAACAGTTCGTCGTCGGATGCGGAGTTGAGCAGTTCGGTGACCTTGCCCCGGTCTTCCTCGGCGGCGTCCGCCGGGTTCGCCGGCTCCTCGCCGCCCCCCGCCGCCCAGGTGCCGGCGGCGGCGAGGCCGGCCAGCAGGACGGTCAGGTGGTCGGCGACCGTGCGGCGGGCGTCCTCGTCGAGGGCGGCCCCGGCGGTGGCTTCGCCGAGCTGCCCGATCAGGGCGAGTACGGCGGCCTCCGCGCCCGGCAGCTCCCCGTCGAGGTGTTCGGCGAGGGCCAGGGGTGTCGGGTGGTCGAAGACGAGGGTCGCCGTCAGGCGCAGCCCGGTCTCGGCGCTGAGCCGGTTGCGCAGTTCCACGGCGGTGAGCGAGTCGAAGCCCGCTTCGCGGAAGCTGCGCTGCGCCCCGACCTCGGCCGGGCCGCCGTAGCCGAGGACGGCGGCGACCTCGGTGCGTACGAGGTCCAGGAGGAGCGCGGCGCGTTCGGCGCGGGGCAGGCCCGCGAGCCGGTCGGCGAGGGTGGCCCGGCGCGGCTGCGCCTGCGCGGCGGCAGTGGCGGCGGCCGGCCGGGTCGCGGTCCCCGCGGCGAGCGGAGCCAGCACGGGCGGCAGGGTGGCGGCCGCCGGGTCGACGCGCAGCGGCAGGACGACGGGCAGCCCGCTGCCGCAGGCGGCGTCGAAGAGGTCGAGGGCCTCGGGCTGTGTCAGCGGTACGAGGCCGGAGCGGCGCAGCCGGGCCGCGTCGGCGCCGTCCAGGGCTCCGGCCATGCCCTCGCCGGCCCAGGGGCCCCAGGCGAGGGAGAGCGCGGGCAGGCCCTGGGCGTGGCGCCAGGCGGCGAAGGCGTCGAGGTGGGCGTTGGCGGCGGCGTAGGTGGACTGTCCGGCGCTGCCGAGCAGTCCGGCGGCGGAGGAGAAGAGCACGAACGCGTCGAGCGGCAGCCCGGCGGTGAGGTCGTGGAGGTGGCGGACGGCGTCCGCCTTGGGCCGCAGGACGGCTTCGAGGCGGGCCGGGTCCTGGGCGGTGAGCAGACCGTCGTCGAGGACGCCGGCGGTGTGCACCACGGCGGTGAGGGGGTGCTCGGCGGGGATCGTCGCCAGGAGCGCGGCCAGCGCGGTCCGGTCGGCCGTGTCGCAGGCGGCGACGGTGACCTCGGCGCCCAGCGCGCGCAGTTCGGCGGCGAGGGTGTCGGCGCCGGGGGCGGCCGCGCCGCGCCGGCCGGCGAGCAGCAGGTGGCGTACGCCGTGTGCGGTGACGAGCCGGCGGGCCACGGCGGAGCCGAGGCCGCCGGTGCCGCCGGTGACCAGGACGGTGCCGGCCGGGTTCCAGGCCGGTCCGCCGGCCGCGCCGCGGACCCGTACGACGCCGGGGGCGTGGGCGGTGCCGGAGCGCAGGGCGGTCTCCTCGGGCCGGTCGGCGCGGGTGAGGGCGGCGGGCAGGGCGGCGTAGGAGGCGGGGTCCTCGTCGGTGTCCACGAGGGCGAAGCGGCCGGGGTGTTCGGTGCGGGCGGAGCGCAGCAGTCCCCAGGCGACGGCGGCGGCGGGGTCCGTAACGGGCGCTGTGGTGACCGGGGTGCCGGTGATCGCGGTGCCGGTGTCGGCCGCGCCGTGGGTGAGGACGGTGAGGCGGGCGTCGTCGGGGCGGTCGTCGGCGAGCCAGCGCTGGGCGAGGGCGAGCACGAGCCGGCCCACGGCCTGCGGGTCGTCGTCGCCGCGCAGGTCGGCCAGGACGTGGCGGGCGTCCGCCGGTACGCCGTCCAGGGCCCGGGCGGGGTCGCCCGGGTGCTGTCGTACGGTCGCGCCGGCGGCGGTCAGGGCTTCGGCGAGGGCCGGGCCGGGTGCGCCGAGCAGGTGCCAGTCGGCCGCTGCGGGGGCGGCGGGGGCGGCGGGGGCGGCGGGCAGCGGGGTCCAGTGCGGGCGCAGCAGCGGGGCGGGCCGGCCGGTGGCCGCGGCGGCGATGCGGTCGGTGGCGACCCGGCGCAGGGCCAGGGAGCCGGCGGTGAGCACGGGCCGGCCTTCGGGGTCGGTGGCGGTGACCGTGTAGGCGTCGGGGCCGGCCGGGGAGATCCGTACGCGCAGGGCGTCGGCGCCGTGTGCGTGCAGGGCGGCGCCGGTCCAGGAGAAGGGCACGAGTCCGTGGGCGTCCGGCCGGGTGGCGGTGACGGCGTGCAGGGCGGCGTCGAGGAGGGCCGGGTGGAGGCCGTAGCCGGCGGCCTCGGCGCCCTCCTCGGGACGCAGGGCGGCGTACGCGAAGACGTCCGCGCCGCGCCGCCAGGCGGCCCGCAGCCCCTGGAAGGCGGGGCCGTAGCCGATGCCGGCGGCGGCGAAGCGCTCGTACTCGCCGTCGACGGCGACGGGTTCGGCGCCCTCGGGCGGCCAGACGCCGCCGGTGAGGCCCTCGAGGTCCGCGTCGGCCGGAGCGCCGGGCGGAGCGATGGCCGTGCGGCCGGTGGCGTGCGGGGTCCAGTCGGCCCCGGCGTCCTGGCCGGCGGGGGCGGAGTGGATGCGGACGGGCCGGGTGCCGTCGGTGTCGGCGGCGCCGAGGTGAACGCGCAGGCGTACGGGTGCCGCGTCGGGCAGGACGAGGGGGTTCTCGAAGGTCAGTTCCGCGATCCCGGAGCCGGCGGCGGCGGTGAGGGCGAGTTCGAGCAGGGCCGTGCCGGGGACGACGGCCCGGCCGGCGATGGTGTGCGCGGCGAGCCAGGGGTGGGTGGCGGTGGACAGGGTCGCGGTCCACACGGTGCCCTGCGCGTCGGGGAGTTCGACGCGGGCCGCGAGCAGCGGGTGCGCGGCGGTGTCGAGGCCGGCGGAGGCCAGGGGGGCCTGGTGGGCGGGGGCGTCGAGCCAGTAGCGGCTGCGCTGGAAGGCGTACGTGGGCAGTGCGGCGGTCTGCGACGCCGGGCCGTCGGCGGGCGGGGCGAGGCGGGCGGGGACCCCGTGGACGAAGGCGGTGGCCATCGCCCGGGCGAAGGCCTGCGGCTCGGGCGCGGCGCGGCGCAGCACCGGGACGGTGACGGTGCCGGCGGCGGTGCCGACGGCGGTCTCGGCGGCGGCCTCGGCGGCGGCCTCGTCGGTGGCCTCGTCGTGGTCGAGGATCGTGCGGGTCATGGCGGTGAGGACCGCGTCGGGGCCGATTTCGAGGAAGGTGTCGATGCCCTCGGCGCGCAGCGCGCGGACCCCGTCGAGGAACCGTACGGGCCGGCGCGCGTGGCGGACCCAGTGGTCCGCGGTGCGCAGAGCTTCGCCCGTGGCGAGCTGTCCGGTCAGGTTCGACATGACAGGAATCCTGGGCGGGTGGTATTCGAGGCCGCGAGCAATCTCTTCGAACTGTGTCAACATGCCGTCCATGTGGGGCGAGTGGAAGGCGTGGCTGACGGTGAGGCGCTTCGCGGCGCGACCGAGGCTCTTCCAGTGCTCGACCAGTTCGTCCACGTCGGCCGAGTCCCCGGCGACGACGACGGCCTGCGGTCCGTTCACGGCGGCGAGGTCGATCCGCCCCTCCCGGCCGGCGAGTTGTTCCCGTACCTCCTCCTCGCCCGCCTGGAGCGCGGCCATCGCGCCGCCCCCGGGCAGTTCGCCCATCAGCCGGCCGCGCGCGGCGACCAGCCGGGCGGCGTCGGGCAGGGAGAACACCCCGGCCGCGTAGGCGGCGGTGAGCTCGCCCACCGAGTGGCCCGCGACCGCGTCGGGGCGGATGCCGCGGTCGGTGACGAGCGCGTACAGGGCGGCTTCGAGGGCGAACAGGGCGGGCTGGGTGTACTGCGTACGGTCCAGCAGCGCGGCGTCGTCCGTACCGGGCTCGGCGAACAGGACGGTGCGCAGCGGCCGGGGCAGGTGGGGGTCGAAGGCGGCGCAGATCTCGTCGAGGGCGGCGGCGAAGACGGGCTCGCTCGCGTACAGCTCGCGGCCGGTGCCGGGCCGCTGGCTGCCCTGGCCGGTGAAGAGGAAGGCGGTGCGGCGGTCCTCGGTGGCGGCCCGGCCGGTGACGACGTGCCCGGTGTCGGGGCGTTCGTCCTCGGCGAGGGAGGTGAGGGCGCGCAGCAGGGTGTCCGGGTCCTCGCCGAGGACGACGGCCCGCTCGGCGAAGGCGGTGCGGCCGTGGGCGAGCGCGGAGGCGACAGCGGCCGGGTCGGCGGGGTGGGCCCGGAGGTGGTCGGCGAGGCGGCGGGCCTGGTCGCGCAGGGCCCCCGGCGTCCGGGCGGACACCGCCCAGGCGACGACGGCCGGGGCGGCGGGCCGTCCGGCCGGCGCGGCGGCGCCGTCGGGACCCGCGGGCGCAGCGGAACCGTCGGGATCCACGGGCGCAGCGGAACCGTCGGGACCCGCGGGCGCGGCGGAGCCGGCCGGAGCGCCCGCCGGGGTCCCGGGCGCGGCGGCCGGGTCCTCGCCGGGGCGGCCGTCGGCCCCCGTACTCCCTGCGCCCCCGGCGGGATCCGCGGCTTCCAGGATGACGTGGGCGTTGGTGCCGCTCGCGCCGAAGGCGGAGACGCCGGCCCGGCGGGGGCCGTCGGACCGCTCCGGCCAGGGGGTCCGCTCGGTGAGCAGGGCGACGGCCCCGTCGCTCCAGTCGACGCGGCTGGAGGGGGTGGCGGCGTGCAGGGTCTTGGGCAGGACGCCGTGTCGCAGGGCGAGCACCGTCTTGATGACCCCGGCGACTCCGGCGGCGGCCTGGGCGTGGCCGATGTTGGACTTGAGCGAGCCGAGGAGCAGCGGCGCGTCGCCGGTGCGGGCGCGGCCGTAGGTGGCGAGGAGGGCGCCGGCCTCGATGGGGTCGCCGAGCCTGGTGCCGGTGCCGTGGGCCTCGACGGCGTCGACCTGGTCGGCGGTGAGGCCGGCGCTGTCGAGGGCGGCGCGGATGACGCGCTGCTGGGCGGGCCCGTTGGGGGCGGTCAGCCCGGCCCCGCCGCCGTCCTGGTTGACGGCCGAGCCGCGCAGCACGGCCAGGACGGTACGTCCCTCGCGGCGGGCGTCGGAGAGCCGCTGGAGCAGCAGCATGCCGGCGCCCTCGCCGAAGCCGGTGCCGTCGGCCTCGTCGGAGAAGGCCTTGCAGCGGCCGTCGGCGGCGAGCCCGCGCTGGCGTGAGAAGTCGATGAGCATGGTCGGCGTGGACAGCACGGTCGCGCCGCCGGCGAGGGCCAGGTCGCATTCGCCGGCCCGCAGGGCCTGGGCGGCGAGGTGGACGGCCACCAGGGAGGAGGAGCAGGCGGTGTCGACGGTGACGGCGGGTCCGCGCAGCCCGAAGGTGTAGGAGACCCGGCCGGAGGCGACGCTTCCGGCGCTGCCGTTGACGAGGTAGCCCTCCAGTCCCTCGGGGGCGGCCACGCCGGGGGTGTGGGGGACGCGGGCGCCGTAGTCGTCGTACATGACGCCCGCGTAGACGCCGGTACGGCTGTCGCGCACCGCCTCCTGGGTGAGCCCGGCCCGTTCGAAGGCCTCCCAGGAGGTTTCCAGCAGGAGCCGCTGCTGCGGGTCCATCGCGAGGGCCTCGCGGGGGGAGATGCCGAAGAACTCCGGGTCGAAGTCGGCGCAGTCGTGGAGGAAGCCGCCTTCCCGGGCGTAGCTGGTGCCGGGGGCGTCGGGGTCCGGGTCGTAGAGCGCGTCGAGGTCCCAGCCCCGGTCGGTGGGCAGGCCGCCGACCGCGTCGGTGCCGGACTCGAGGAGCTGCCACAGGGCCTCGGGGGTGCGGACGCCGCCGGGGAGGCGGCAGCTCATGGCCACGATCGCGATGGGCTCGCGGGCGCTCTCCTCGACGGTACGCAGCCGGTCGCGGGTGCTGACGAGTTCGGCCGTGACCCGCTTGAGGTAGTCGCGGATCTTCGCCGAGTTGTCCGCGGCGGCGGGGGTGTCCGTCACAACTGCTCCTCGATGAAGGCGAAAAGTTCTTCGTCGTCGGCCGACTCCAGCAGGGCCTCGGCGTCCGCCGGGCCGTCGGCCGCGGCCGGCGGCGGGGCCGGGGTGCCGGCCGGGGCCGCGGGCAGGGCGCCGGCGGCGGCCAGGCCCGCGACGAGTGCGGTGAGCCGCCGGTGCACGGTCTCGCGGCGGATGTCGTCGCCGGCCAGGCCCGCGACGGCGGCCTCCAGGGCGGCGAGCCCGGCGAGGGCGGCTTCGCCCGCTTCCCGGCCGCCGTGGCCGGCGGTGTGCAGTTCCTCGCCGATGTGCTCGGCGACGGCCTGCGCGGTGGGGTGGTCGAAGACGACGGTGGCGGCGAGCCGGAGCCCGGTGGCGGCGCCGAGCCGGTTGCGCAGTTCGACGGCGGTCAGCGAGTCGAAGCCGATCTCGCGGAAGGGGCGGGCCGGTTCGACGGCTTCGGGGCCGGCGAAGCCGAGGACCCCGGCGACCTCGGTCCGTACCAGCGTGAGCAGCTCCCGGCGCCGGGCGGCCGCGTCGAGGCCGGCCAGGCGCTGGGCCAGGTCCTGCGCCGCGTCCGCGGCGGGGACCGGGCTGCCGGCCGCGGCCGCGGGGTTGGCGGCCCGGGCGGCGCGCGGGGCGGCCGTGACGGGCGGGACCAGGGCGCGCAGCAGGACCGGGACCGCTTCGCGGCCGTGGGAGGCCTGTTCGCGGCGCAGGGCCGGGGCGTCGAGGCGCAGCGGGACGAAGAGGGCCTCGTCGGCCGGGCCGGCGGGCGCCGTGAGGGCCCGGTCGAAGAGGGCGAGCCCCTGGGCGTTGGTCATCGGGGCGAGGCCGGAACGGCGCATGCGGCGCAGGTCGGTGTCGGAGAGGTGTCCGGTCATGCCGGTGGCTTCGCCCCACAGGCCCCAGGCGAGGGAGGTGGCGGGCAGTCCGGTGGCCCGACGGTGCTGGGCGAGGGCGTCGACGAAGGTGTTCGCGGCGGCGTAGTTGGCCTGGCCGGGACGGCCGAGGAGGCCTGCGGCGCCGGAGAAGAGCACGAACGCGGACAGCGGCAGGCCGGCGGTCAGTTCGTGCAGGTGCAGGGCCGCGTCGGCCTTGGGCCGCAGTACGGTGCCCAGCCGCTCGGCGTCGAGGGCGGTGAGCGCGCCGTCGTCGAGGACGCCCGCCGCGTGGATCACGGCGGTGAGCGGGTGCGCGGCCGCGATGCCCGAGAGCAGTGCTTCCACTTCGGAGCGGTGACCCGTGTCGCAGGCGGTGATCTCCACCTGGGCGCCCAGCGCGGTCAGTTCCCGCTCCAGCTCGCCCGCCCCGGCGGCCTCGCGTCCGCTGCGGCTGACGAGCAGCAGCCGGCGCGCGCCGTGCGCGGTGACGAGGTGCCGGGTGATCAGGGCGCCGAGCGTGCCGGTGGCGCCGGTGACGAGGACGGTCCCCTCGGGGTCGAAGACGGCCCCCTCGGCGGCGGCGGTGTCCGGCCCGGGGTCCGCCGGGCGGGCCAGGGCGGGGGTCCGTACCTCCCCGTCGCGCAGCGCGAGCTGCGGCTCCCCGCCGGCGAGGGCGCCGGCGAGGGCCGCCGCCGAGGCCTCGGTGCCGTCGGTGTCCACGAGGACGAAGCGGCCGGGATGCTCGCTCTGCGCGGAGCGTACGAGACCCCACAGACCGGCGGCGGCCAGCCCGGGAAGGGCTTCCCCGGGGGTGGTGGCGACGGCCTGCCGGGTCAGGACGACCAGGCGGGAGCCGCCGGTCCGCTCGTCGTGCGCGAGCCAGTCCTGGAGCAGCTCCAGGCCCCGCTCGGTGGTGTCGCGTACCGCGCCGGGCCCGGCGGCGTCGGGCCCGGCGGCGGGCACCGGGAAGGAGGCGAGGACGGCGTCCGGGACCGGGCCGCCCGCCTCGAGGGAGGCGAGGAGCGCGGCCAGGTCCGCGTGGACCGGGGCGGCCGCGCCGCCGCCCGCGCCGGCCACCCCGAGGGGATCGTCGCCGAGCACGGCCAGCCGCTGCGGCGCCGACGCCTCGGGCGTCGTACCCGCGCCCTGCCAGGAGATCCGGTACAGCGGCAGTTCGGCGTCGGCCGCGCCGAGCAGCGCGTCGAGGCGTTCGCGCAGCACGGGCCGCATGACGAGGGCGTCGAGGGTCAGTACGGGGGCCCCGGTGAGGTCGGCGGCCTCCAGGGAGACCGCGCCCTCCCCGGTGCGGGCGATGCGCACGCGCAGCGCGTCGGCGCCCGCCGCGTACAGGGTGGCGCCCTGCCAGGCGAAGGGCAGCAGGACGGAACCGTCGGGCACGGCGAGGAGTTCACCGGCCAGCCAGGGCTGGAGCGCCGCGTCCAGCAGCGCGGGGTGCACCCCGTAGCCGGCCGCGTCCGCCTGGGCCCGGGCGGGCAGGCGGACCTCGGCGAAGACCTCGCCGTAGCGGCGCCAGACGGAGTCGATACCGGAGAAGACCTCGCCGTACTCGTAGCCGAGGTCGGAGAACTGGGCGTACACGTCCTCGGGTTCGACGCGTTCGGCGCCGACCGGCGGCCAGGCCTCGCCGCCCGCCCAGCCGGCGGGGCCGGGCACGGGCCGGGTGTCGGCCGGGGCGAGGAGCCCGCTGCCGTGGCGGGTCCACGGGGCGTCGTCCTCCTCGGCGCGCGAGTGCAGGGTGACCGCGCGGCGGCCGCTCTCGTCGGCCGCCTGGACCCGTACCTGGATCTGGGCGGCCCCGCGTCCGGGAAGGACCAGCGGCGCCTCCAGCCCCAGCTCCTCGAGGCCGCCGCAGCCGGTCGCGGCGGCGGCGTGCAGAGCGAGCTCTACGAAGGCGGTACCGGGCAGCAGGGTCCGGCCGGAGACCGCGTGGTCGGCGATCCACGGGTGGTCCACGAGGGAGATCCGCCCGGCGAACACCACCTCGCCGGTCGCGGCGAGCGGCAGCGCCCCGCCCAGCAGGGGGTGGGTCTCCCACTCCATCCCGAACCGCGCGGCGGCGGCGTCGCCCACACCGGCGGGCGAGGTGGGCGCCCAGTAGTGGGTCCGCTGGAAGGCGTAGGTCGGCAGGGAGACGCGCTGGGCGCCGGTCCCCTCGAAGAGGGAGGCCCAGTCGACGTCGGCGCCGCGTACGAACAGCTCGGCGGCGGAGGTCAGGAGGCGCTCCAGCCCGCCCTCGTCGCGGCGCAGGGAGCCGGTCGCGTGGATGTCGATGCCGGCCGCGTCGGCGGTCTCCTGGATGCCGATGGTCAGGACGGGGTGGGCGCTGGACTCGACGAACGTGGCGAAGCCGTCCGCGAGCAGGTGCCCGACGGTGTCCTCGAAGCGCACCGTCTGCCGCAGGTTGCGGTACCAGTACGCGGCGTCGAGGACGGGATCGGTGAGCAGGCCGCCGGTGACCGTGGAGTAGAAGGGAACCTCCGGACGGCGCGGAACGATCGGCCCCAGCACCTCCAGCAGCTCCGCCTCGATCCGCTCGACGTGCGCGGAGTGCGAGGCGTAGTCCACCGGCACCTGACGCGCCCGGATGCCCTTGGCGACGGCCTCGGCGACGAAAGCGGACACCGCGTCCGCATCACCGGCGACGACGGTGCTCGACGGCCCGTTGACGGCCGCCACACCCAGCCGCCCGGTCCAGCCCTTCAGCCGCACCTCGACATCCGCCAACGGCAGCGGAATGGAAGCCATCCCACCCAGCCCCGCCAGCTCACGCCCAATAACGGCGGCGCGCAACGCAACCACCCGGGCCGCATCCTCCAACGACAACGCACCCGACACCACAGCGGCAGCGATCTCACCCTGCGAATGCCCGACAACCGCATCCGGCACCACACCCAGCGAACGCCACACCTCCGCCAGCGACACCATCACAGCCCACGTCACCGGCTGGACCACATCCACCCGCTCCAGCGACCGCCCCTCCCGCACCACCTCGACCACATCGAAGTCCACGAACGCGGAGAGGGCATCCGCACACTCCCTCAACCGGGCCGCGAACACCGGCGAGGACTCCAACAGCCCCGCACCCATCCCCACCCACTGCGTCCCCTGACCCGGGAACACCAGCACCCGGCGACCATTCGCCGAAGCCACGCCCTCGGCCACCACGTCACCGACGACGACCCGCCGGTGCTCGAACAGCGACCGCGAAGTCGCCAGCGAGTACCCGACGTCCAGCAGCCGCAGCCCCTCGGTCCCCTTGCGGAGCCGTTCGGTCTGCTCCCGCAGGGCGGCCGCCGACTTCGCCGACACCACCACCGGCACCGCCGGCAGCTCACGCACCGCCTCAGCGGCCTCCACCACCCGCTCGGGCGCCTGCTCCAGGATCACGTGCGCGTTCGTCCCGGAGACACCGAACGCGGACACGCCGGCCCGGCGCGGGCGGCCGTTCTCCGGCCAGTCCCGGGCCTCGGTCAGCAGCTCGACGGCGCCCGCCTCCCAGTCCACCTGCGCGGACGGCGCATCGACGTGCAGGGTCTTCGGGAGCTTCCCGTGCTCGAGGGCCTTGACCATCTTGATGATGCCGCCCACACCGGCAGCGGCCTGCGGGTGTCCGATGTTGGACTTCAACGAGCCCAGCCAGAGCGGCTCTCCGGCCGACCGCTGCCCGTACGTCGCCAGCAGCGCCTGCGCCTCGATCGGGTCACCCAGCTTCGTGCCGGTCCCGTGCGCCTCGACCACGTCCACGTCCTCGACGCCCAGGCCGGCGTTGGCCAGCGCCTGGGCGATCACGCGTTCCTGCGAGGGCCCGTTGGGGGCGCTCAGCCCGTTGCTGGCGCCGTCCTGGTTGACGGCGTCGCCGCGGACGACGGCGAGCACCGGGTGCCCGTGGCGCCGGGCGTCGGAGAGCCGCTCGACGAGGATCATGCCCGCGCCCTCGGCCCAGCTGGTGCCGTCGGCCGCGTCGGCGAAGGCCTTGCTGCGGCCGTCCGCGGCGAGGCCGCGCTGGCGGGAGAACTCCACGAACAGGCCGGGAGCGGCCATGACGGTGACACCGCCGGCGAGGGCGAGGTCGCATTCGCCGGCCCGTACGGCCTGCGCCGCGAGGTGCAGGGCGACCAGGGAGGAGGAGCAGGCCGTGTCGATGGAGACCGAGGGGCCTTCCAGGCCGAGCACGTACGAGATGCGTCCGGAGACCACGCTCGCGGACTTGCCGGTGAGCAGGTGTCCCTCGTGCTCCTCGGAGGCCTCGTGCAGGCGGGAGGCGTACTCCTGGTGCGTGAGGCCCGCGTAGACGCCCGTACGGGTGCCGCGCAGCGCGCGCGGGTCGATGCCGGCGCGCTCCAGGGCCTCCCAGGAGGTCTCCAGCAGCAGCCGCTGCTGGGGGTCCATGACGAGGGCCTCGCGGGGGGAGATCCCGAAGAAGTCGGCGTCGAACTCGGCCGCCTCGTGCAGGAATCCGCCTTCGCGGACGTACGTCGTACCGCGCCGGCCGGCCTCGGGGTCGGGCTCGTACACCTCGTCGAGGTTCCAGCCGCGGTCCACGGGCGCGGCGCCGATGACGTCGCGTTCCTCCATGACGAGGTCCCACAGCGCTTCGGGGCTGTCGGCCTCGCCGGGGAAGCGGCAGGCCATGCCGACGATGACGACGGGGTCGTCGTGGTCGGCGGCCCGGGCGGGCGCGGCGGCGGGGGCGACCGCCGGTGCGGCGCTCTCGCCGAGCAGCCCGCCCAGCAGGTGGGCGGCGAGGACGGCCGGGCTGGGCCGGTCGAAGACGACGGTGGCGGGCAGGGTGAGGCCGGTGGCCCGGACCAGGCGGTTGCGCAGTTCCAGGGCGGTGAGCGAGTCGAACCCGGCGTCCTTGAACGCCCGGTCGGGCCGGACGGCGTCGGTGCCGGGGTGCCGCAGGACGGCGGCGGCCTCGGTGCGGACCAGCTCGACGAGCACCCGGGTGCGTTCGGCCTCGGGCAGTGCGGCGAGGCGTGCGGCCAGCCCGTCGGCGGGGCCGGCGGCTCCCGCGCCCTCGGACCGCTGCCGGCGTTCGGCCTCCAGGGCGCGGCGGGCCTCGGGCACGGTGTCGAAGGCGGGGCCGGGGCGCAGGGCCGCCGTGCGGGGGGCGAAGTCCGTCCAGTCGACGTCCACGACGGTGACGCAGACGTCGGCGTGGTCGAGGGCCCGGTGCAGGGCCTCGATGCCCTGCTCGGGGTCCATGGCCCTGATGCCGCGGCGGCCGAGGCTCTCCTCGCCGGCCCCTTCGGCCATGCCGCGCCCGCCCCACAGGCCCCAGGCGAGGGAGGTGGCGGGCAGGCCCTCGGCGCGGCGCTGCTCGGCGAGGACGTCGAGGGAGGCGTTGGCGGCGGCGTAGGCGGCCTGGCCGCCGTTGCCCCAGGTGCCGGTGACGGAGGAGAAGAGGACGAAGGCGTCGAGGTCCAGGCCCCGGTCGCGGGTGAGTTCGTGCAGGTGGCGGGCGGCGTCGGCCTTGGGGGCGCGGATCTCGTGGAAGCGGTCGGCGGCGAGCGCGCCGATCACCCCGTCGTTGAGGACCCCGGCCGTGTGGAAGACGGCGGTCGGCGGGTGGGCCTCCAGGAGGGCGGCGAGCGCGGCCCGGTCGGAGACGTCACAGGCCGCGACGGTCACCTCGGTGCCCAGGGCGCGCAGTTCGGCGGCCAGCGCCTCGGCGCCGGGCGCCTCGGGTCCGCGCCGGCTGGTGAGCACGAGGTGCTCGGCGCCGTGGTGTGCGAGCCAGCGTGCGACGTGCGCGCCGAGGGCGCCGGTGCCGCCGGTGACCAGGACGGTGCCGCGTGCCCGCCAGCGGCTGCCGTCCGACGGGCGGGCGGGCAGGGCGGCGCGGGTGATGCGGCGCCCGTAGGAGCCGGAGGCGCGTACGGCGACCTGGTCCTCGGCGCCGGCCCGCCCGCCCCGGGCCAGCGCGGCGGCGACCCGGTCGAAGGCGCGGGCGTCGGGCTGCGCGGGCAGGTCCACGACACCGCCCCACAGCGCGGGCAGTTCGAGGGCCGCGACCCGGGCGAAGGCCCAGATCTGCGCCCCGGTGTCCTCGGGCAGCTCCCCGGGGGCGGCGGCGACCGCCTCGCGGGTCAGCGCCCAGATCCGCGCGGGGCCCGGCTCGCCGTCCGCGGCGGCCTGGACGAGGGCGAGGGTCGAGAGCAGAGCCTCGGGGGCTGCGACGAGGGAGAGGAGGGAGAGGACCCCGCTCAGGCCGTCGCCGTAGGAGGCCAGGGCGTCGGCGAGCTCGGTACGGGTCACGGTGGCCGCGTCGACGGCGAGCCGTTCGGTACGGGCGCCGTGGCGGCCGAGCGCGGCTTCGGCGGCGTCGGCGAGGGCCGCCTCGAGCCCGGCGGGCACCACCAGCAGCCACCGGCCCTCGAGCTGCGGCGCCGAACCGCCGCCCAGGCCCTTCCAGGTGGTGCGGTAGCGCCAGGCGTCGGTCCCGGCCGGCTCGGCGGCGGCGCGCGCGGCGGCGGGGGCGGGGGCGGAGGGCTCCAGCCAGTAGTGCTGGTGCTGGAAGGGGTACGTCGGAAGGTCGACGCGGCGGGCGCCCGTCCCCTCGAAGAGGGAGGCCCAGTCGACGTCGGTCCCGCGTACGAACAGCTCGGCGGCGGAGGCCAGGAACCGCTCCAGCCCGCCCTCGTCGCGGCGCAGGGAGCCGGTGGTGAGGACGTCGGCGGTCTCCTGGATGCCCATGACGAGCACGGGGTGCGCACTGGACTCGATGAACGTCCCGAAGCCCTTGGCGACGAGCGCCCGCACGGTCTCCTCGAAGCGCACGGGCCGCCGCAGGTTGCGGTACCAGTACGAGGCGTCGAGCGCGGCCGTGTCGACCAGCTCACCCGTCACGGTGGAGTAGAAGGGAACCTCCGGACGCCGCGGAACGATCGGCCCCAGCACCTCCAGCAGCTCCGCCTCGATCCGCTCGACGTGCGCGGAGTGCGAGGCGTAGTCCACCGGCACCTGACGCGCCCGGACGCCTTCGGCGACGGCTTCGGCGACGAAAGCGGACACCGCGTCCGCATCACCGGCGACGACCGTGCTCGACGGCCCGTTGACAGCGGCGACACCCAGCCGCCCGGTCCAGCCCTTCAGCCGCACCTCGACATTCGCCAACGGCAGCGGAATGGAAGCCATCCCACCCAGCCCGGCCAGCTCACGCCCGATGACGGCAGCCCGCAGCGCGACCACCCGGGCCGCATCCTCCAACGACAACGCACCCGAGACCGCAGCGGCAGCGATCTCACCCTGCGAGTGACCAACGACCGCATCCGGCACCACACCCAGCGAACGCCACACCTCGGCCAGCGACACCATCACGGCCCAGGTCACGGGCTGGACCACATCCACCCGGTCCAGCGAGCGGCCTTCCCTGACCACCTCGACCGCGTCGAAGTCCACGAAGGGCGCCAGCGCATCCGCGCACTCCCTCAGCCGGGCGGCGAAGACCGGCGAGGACTCCAAGAGCCCCGCGCCCATCCCCACCCACTGCGTCCCCTGACCCGGGAACACCAGCACCCGGCGACCATTCGCCGAAGTCACACCCTCGACGGTCGTACCGCCGAGAACGACCCGCCGGTGCTCGAACAGCGACCGCGAAGTCGCCAGCGAGTACCCGACGTCCAGCAGCCGCGACTCGCTCGGGAGCCGCTCCGCCTGGGCCTGGAGGGCGGCTTCGGAGTGGGCGGTGAGGACGACCGGAACCACCGGCAGCTCACGCACCGCCTCAGCAGCCTCCACCACCGCCTCCGGCGCCTGCTCCAGAATCACGTGCGCGTTCGTCCCCGACACACCGAAGGAGGACACGCCGGCCCGGCGCGGGCGGCCGTTCTCCGGCCAGTCACGCTCCTCCGCCAACAGCTCGACCGCGCCCGCCTCCCAGTCCACCTGGGAAGACGGCGCATCCACATGCAGAGTCTTCGGCAGACGCCCGTGCTCCAGCGCCTTGACCATCTTGATGACGCCACCCACACCGGCCGCTGCCTGCGCGTGCCCGATGTTGGACTTCAACGACCCCAGCCAGAGCGGATGTTCAACCGACCGCTGCCCGTACGTGGCCAGCAGCGCCTGCGCCTCGATCGGGTCACCCAGCTTCGTGCCGGTCCCGTGCGCCTCCACCACATCCACATCCGCGACACCCAGACCCGCGCTCTCCAGCGCCGCCCGGATCACCCGCTGCTGCGAAGGACCGTTCGGCGCGGTCAGCCCATTGCTCGCACCGTCCTGGTTCACCGCCGAACCCCGCACCACCGCCAGCACCCGGTGCCCCTTCGCCACCGCGTCCGACAGCCGCTCGACGAGGACCATGCCCACGCCCTCGGCCCAGCTCGTGCCGTCGGCCGCGTCGGCGAAGGCCTTGCTGCGCCCGTCGGCCGCCAGGCCCCGCTGCTGCGAGAACTCCACGAACATCCCCGGTGCGGCCATCACGGCGACGCCGCCCGCCAGGGCCACGTCGCATTCGCCGGTCCGCAGGGACTGCGCGGCCAGGTGCAGGGCGACGAGGGACGAGGAGCAGGCGGTGTCCACCGTCACCGCCGGGCCCTCCAGCCCCAGCGCATACGAGATGCGCCCGGACATGACGCTGGCGGTGTTGCCGGTCAGCAGGTAGCCCTCGTACCCCTGGGCGGGCTCGTACAGCCGGGGGCCGTACTCCTGTGACATGGCGCCGACGAAGACGCCGGCCTTCGTCCCCCTCAGCGCGGAAGCCGGAATACCCGCCCGCTCCAACGCCTCCCACGAGGTCTCCAGCAACAACCGCTGCTGCGGATCCATCGCCACCGCCTCACGCGGCGAAATACCGAAGAAGTCCGCATCGAACTCCCCCGCCTCATGCAGGAAACCCCCCTCCCGCACATACGAACACCCCGGAACACCCGGCTCCGGATCAAACAACCCCTCAACATCCCAACCACGGTCACCCGGAAACCCCGACACCGCATCCACACCCGACGACACCAAATCCCACAAACCCTCAGGCGAACCCACCCCACCCGGGAAACGGCACGCCATCCCCACGATCGCGATCGGCTCGTCGGCGGCGAGCGGCTGCGTCCGGCGGGCCGGGGCGGCGGCGGGTAGCGCCGGGCGCGCCGGCTCGGCGAGCGTCTCGGCGGCCGCGTCACGGATCAGCCGGGCGACGGCGAGCGGGGTCGGGGAGTCGTAGATGAGCGTGGTGGGCAGCCGCAGACCGGTGGCGGAGCGCAGCCGGTTGCGCAGCTCGATGCCGTTGATGGACTCGAAGCCCTGCTCCTTGAAGGTCCGCTCGGCGGCGATCGCCTCCGCGGAGGCGTCTCCGCGTACGGCGGCCGCGTGGACGCGTACCAGTTCCAGCACGTGGTCGAGCTGCTCGCTCTCGGAGCGGCCGCGCAGCTCGCGGCTGAGGAGGGTCTCGTCGGCCGCCGGGGCGGCGTCGGGCCGCTCGTCGGCGGAGCCGGAGCCGAGCCAGTGGTGGGTCCGCTGGAAGGCGTAGGTCGGGAGGTCGACGCGCTGGGCGCCGGTCCCCTCGAAGAGGGAGGCCCAGTCGATGTCGGTGCCGCGTACGAACAGCTCGGCGGCGGAGGTCAGGAACCGCTCCAGCCCGCCCTCCTCGCGGCGCAGCGAGCCCACGGCGACGACGTCGGCACCCGCTGCCTCGGCGGTCTCCTGGATGCCGATGGCCAGAACGGGGTGGGCACTGGACTCGACGAAGGTGCCGAAGCCGTCCGCGATCAGGCCCTTGACGGTCTCCTCGAAGCGCACCGTCTGCCGCAGGTTGCGGTACCAGTACGAGGCGTCGAGGGCGGCCGTGTCGACCGGCTCGCCCGTCACGGTGGAGTAGAAGGGAACCTCCGGACGCCGCGGAACGATCGGCGCGAGCACGTCCAGCAGCTCCGCCTCGATCCGCTCCACATGCGCGGAGTGCGAGGCGTAGTCCACCGGCACCTGACGCGCCCGAATGCCCTCGCCAACCGCTTCCGCGACGAACGAGACCACCGCGTCGGCGTCACCGGCGACGACCGTGCTCGACGGCCCGTTGACGGCCGCCACACCCAGCCGCCCGGTCCAGCCCTCCAGCCGCACCTCAACATCCGCCAACGGCAGCGGAATGGAAGCCATCCCACCCAGCCCCGCCAGCTCACGCCCAATAACGGCGGCGCGCAACGCAACCACCCGGGCCGCATCCTCCAACGACAACGCACCCGACACCACAGCGGCAGCGATCTCACCCTGCGAATGCCCGACAACCGCATCCGGCACCACACCCAGCGAACGCCACACCTCCGCCAGCGACACCATCACAGCCCACGTCACCGGCTGGACCACATCCACCCGCTCCAGCGACCGCCCCTCCCGCACCACCTCGACCACATCGAAGTCCACGAACGCGGAGAGGGCATCCGCACACTCCCTCAACCGGGCCGCGAACACCGGCGAGGACTCCAACAGCCCCGCACCCATCCCCACCCACTGCGTCCCCTGACCCGGGAACACCAGCACCCGACGGCCGGTCTCGGCGGCGACCCCGTGGACCGCCGACCGTTCCAGGCGGGTCAGCAGTTCCTCGCGGTCGGCCGCGAGGACCACCGCCCGGTGGCCGAAGACCGTGCGGGCGCCGGCGAGGGTCCAGGCCACGTCGAGGAGGTCCAGTTCCGGGCCGTGCTCGACGCGGGCGCTGAGCTGTGCGGCCTGGTCGCGCAGGCCCTCGCCGGTCCGGCCGGAGATGACGACGGGGACGACCGGCAGCGTCCTGCGCTCCGCTTCCGCGGCGGCGGGTTCGGTGGCGGGGGCCTCTTCGAGGACGAGGTGGGCGTTGGTGCCGCCCATGCCGAAGGAGGAGACGCCGGCCAGCCGGCGCCGGCCGCCCGGCTCGTGCCACGGCTCCAGCCCGGTCTGGACGCGCAGGTTCAGCTCGTTGAGGGGGATGGCGGGGTTGGGCGTGGCGTAGTTGAGGCTGGGCGGGATCTCGCCCTCGCGGACGGCGAGTGCCGCCTTGAGGAAGCCGACGAGGCCCGCCGCGCCCTCCAGGTGGCCGACGTTGGTCTTCGCGGAGCCGACGGGGAGCGGCGAGCCGGTGCGGGCCGTGCCGAGGACGGCGCCGAGGGCCGCGGCTTCGACGGGGTCGCCGGCGCGGGTGCCGGTGCCGTGGAGTTCTACGAGGCCGACGTGCTCGGGCCGTACGCCCGCGTGCGCGTAGGCCTCGCGGAGCACGGCCTCCTGGGCGGTGCGGTCGGGGGTGGTGAGGCTGGGGCCGCCGCCGTCGTTGTTGACGGCGCCGCCCTTGATAACGCAGTGCACGCGGTCGCCGTCGGCGAGGGCGCGGCGCAGCGGCTTGAGGACGACGGCGGCGCCGCCCTCGCCGCGTACGTAGCCGTTGGCGCGGGCGTCGAAGGTGTGGCAGCGGCCGTCCGGGGAGAGGGCGCCCATGCGTTCCATGAGGGTGGTGCTGTCGTCGGCCAGGATGAGGTTGACCCCGCCGACGACGGCCATGTCGCTCTCGCCGCGCCGCAGGCTCTCGCAGGCGAGGTGGACGGCGACGAGGGAGGAGGACTGGGCGGTGTCCACGGCCATGCTGGGGCCGCGCAGTCCGAGGAGGTAGGAGAGCCGGTTGGCGGCCATGGCGCGGTGGCGGCCGGCGGCGCTGTAGCCGCCGGCTTCGACGTCGCCGCGGCCGGCGAGGGTGGCGTAGTCGTCGGAGGCGATGCCGACGTACACGCCGGTGCGGCTGCCGGCGAGCCGGGCGGGGACGATCCCGGCGTGTTCCAGGGCCTCCCAGCCGAGTTCGAGCACCAGGCGCTGCTGGGGGTCGGTGGCGGCGGCCTGGGCGGCGGTCATCCCGAAGAATTCGGCGTCGAACCGTCCGTGGTTCTCCAGGGCGGCGCGCCAGGTTCCGTCCTCCTGCCGGGAGACGGTTTGGCGGCCGCTGCGCAGGAGCTGCCAGAATTCCTCGGAGGTTTCCGCTCCGGGCAGTCGGCAGGCCAACCCCACGACGGCTATGTCGTTATCAGCCACGCGCTGCTCACCGGTCTTGGGGGTCATCGATTTCTCCATGGCCAGAGATGAAATGCGATATTCCCCGACCGGGGAATGACGCGAAAGTCTGAGGGGGGTCCGCTGTGGGAAGTCCGGCGGATCACCAGGTGACGGGGAGCTCCACGAGTCCGCGGACGAGCATTCCCTCGTGCCAGGCGAGTTCCGCGACGGGTACGGCGAGCCGCAGTCCGGGGAGGCGGGTGGTCAGGGCCTCGAGGGCGCACTGGAGTTCGGCTCGGGCCAGCGGAGCGCCGAGGCAGAAGTGAGGGCCCTGGCCGAAGGCGAGGTGGGGGTTGGTCCCGCGGTCCAGGACCAGGGTGTCGGGGTCCTCGAAGACGGCCTCGTCGCGGTTGGCGGAGGCGAGGGAGTAGACGACGGCTTCGCCGGCGCGGATGGTGACCCCGCCGATCTCGACGTCCTCGGTGGCGACGCGGCTGGGTCCGACGCTCGACCACAGGGGGACGATCCGCAGGAGTTCCTCGACCGCGGAGGGGACGAGTGCGGGCGTCGCGCAGAGTTCCTCGTAGCGGGCGCGGTCGCCGCTCAGGAGGAGGGCGATCTGGCCGGCGAGCTGTCCGGCGGTGGTCTCGTGGCCGCCGATGAGCATGCCGCCGACGAGCATGAGGAGCTCGTTCTCGCTGAGCTTCTCGCCTTCGTCGTGGGCTTCGATGAGTGCGCTGAGGAGGTCGTCCTCGGGCTGGGCGCGGCGCTGGGAGACGTAGCCGCGCAGGTAGTCGGCGTACTCCTCGGCGGCCTGGGCGACTTCTTCCTCGGTGTAGCGGCTGGCGGACATCAGGGCCTCGGTGAAGGCGCGGAAGATGTGCCGGTCGTCGTTGGGGATGCCGAGCATCTCGCAGATGACGGCGGTGGGCAGCGGCAGGGCCAGGCGCTGGACGAGGTCGGCGGGGCCGCCTTCGGCGACGAGTTCGTCGATGAGGCGGTGGGTGATCTCGGTGATGCGGGGGCGCAGTGCGGCGACCCGGCGGGCGGTGAAGGCGCGGGAGACGAGCCGGCGCAGGCGGGCGTGGGCCTCGGGGGGCATGCCCATGAGGCCGACGGAGTCGAGGCCGCGGGGGGCGGCGCGCGGCACGTCCCGGTCGGCTCCGGCGTGCATGCTCAGGCGGGGGTCGGCCGAGGCCTTCTTCACGTCCGCGTGGCGGGTGAGGAGCCAGGCTTCGCCGCCGTAGGGCATGCGGACCCGCACGACCGGCTCGGCCGACCGGAGTTCGGCGTAGGCCGGGTCGAGTTCGAGGTCGACGCGGTCACCGAAGGGGTAGGTCCGAACGGCTCCGGCGGCGGCATGAGGGCAGGTCATGGCTGAATCTCCTCTGAAGCACGGGCCCTGTCACCCAACAACAGTGCTGCGGGGTCGCCGCGAACGGGTAGGTGACTATGTCAACTCACCGGGAATTGGCCTGCTTATTCAAGTGCGAATTGAGTTGCATTCCACGGTGATTTGAGTCGACCACGGCAGGGTCTGGCGGCAGCAGCGGAGAGCGGTCAGACACTATGTCAAGTCCGTACTTGCGCCAACAGTGCCGATGGACCTAATTTCCGGTACGTCGAGAAGCCCCACCTATCGATATTCGAAAGGCTGCCCCGATGGCGCATATCGCCTTCTTCATCCTCCCCGCGGCAGGTCACGTGAATCCCACGCTGTCCGTGGCGCGGGAGCTCGTCGCGCGCGGCCACCGGGTCAGCTACGCCCTGTCGGAGAACTACGGGGAGCGGGTGCTCGCGACGGGCGCGGAGTTCCTGCCGTACCCGATGGACCAGGAGCGGTTCCTGGAGACGATGGTCCCGCAGCAGGACTCGGCGTCCTACACGGACCAGCAGGAGTTCCTGAACATGATGAAGTGGATGCTGGAGCTGACCCAGCAGACGCTTCCGCCGTTCGAGGCGCACTTCGCCGACGACCGTCCCGACGTGTTCGTGTGCGATCCGTCGTCGTTCTGGAGCGGTCACATCCTCGCGGCGAAGTGGGGCATCCCCGTCATCCGCAGCACGCCCACGTACGTGGCGAACGAGCACTGGTCGCTGCACCCGCCGGTGGACACGGCCGAGGAGCAGCAGGAGGACCCGGAGACGGGCGAGCTGTTCGGGGTGGTCGCGGGGCTGCTGGCGGAGCACGGGGTGGAGAAGGGCATCGGCGAGTTCGCGGACGACGTGCACTCGGGGCCGGCGCTGGTGTACCTGCCGCGTGCCTTCCAGTACGCGGGCGAGACCTTCGGCGAGGAGGTCAACTTCGTCGGTCCGTGCACGAGCGCGAACAGCTTCCACGGCGACTGGCAGGCCCCGCAGACGGGCCGGCCGCTGGCGCTGATCACGCTGGGCACCCTGTACAACAAGCAGCCTTCGTTCTTCCGCGCCTGTGTGGAGGCCTTCGCGGACCTCGACTGGGACGTGGTGATCGCGCACGCGGGCGGGGTCGCCGAGGGTGAACTGGGCGAGGTTCCGGCGCACATCCAGGTGCACACGTTCGTTCCGCAGGGCGAGGTGCTGGCGCACGCGACCCTGATGATCAACCACGGCGGTACGAGCACCGTGCTCCAGGCCGTCTCCGAGGGTGTGCCGGTGATCTCGGTTCCGCAGATGGCGGAGCTGCACGCCACGGCCACCCGCGTCGAGCAGCTGGGTGTCGGCGCGAAGATCCTGCGCAAGGACATCTCGCCGGAGCTGATCCGCGAGACCGTCCTGTCCCTGGCCGGCGACGAGGACGTACGGGCCGCCGTGGCGCGGCTGCGCGAGCAGATCGAGTCCGCGGGCGGCCCCGGAGCCGCCGCCGACGCGGTCGAGCGGCTGCTGGCCCCGGTTCCCGCCGGCGCCTGAGCCCGCGCCGGACCGCCCTCCCCCTCCTCCCCCTCCCTCCCTTCCGACTCCCGCCGAACCCGAGCTGAGGAAGCCGTTATGACTGCACAGACCACCGAGGCCGTGGAGGCCACCGACGCCGTGGAGGCGGCGGAGGCCGCCGAGGCCCCGCACCACCTCGCGCAGCCCGAGGGCGCCGGCGCGGAGCAGCTGCTGGAGTGGTTCGCGCGGGCCCGTGCCGAGGCGCCCGTCTTCTGGGACTCGACGCGCTACGCCTGGCAGGTCTTCTCGTACGAGGACTACAACACCGTCTCCACGAACCCGCTGGTCTTCTCCTCGGACTTCTCGCCGGTCTTCCCGGTCCCCGAGGAGCTGGCGCTGCTGATGGGCCCGGGCACCTTCGGCGGTATCGACCCGCCGAAGCACGGCCCGCTGCGCCGCCTGGTCGGGCAGGCGTTCACCCCGCGCCGGATGGCGGCGCTGGAGCCGCGGATCGAGGAGATCACCCGGGAGCTGCTGGCCGGTCTGGGTGAGCGCACCGAGATCGACGCCGTCACGGACCTCGCGTACCCGCTGCCGGTCACGGTGATCGCCGAGCTGCTGGGGGTGCCGGCCGCGGACCAGGACCTGTTCCGCGAGTGGGTCGACGTCATCCTCAACAACGAGGGCATGGAGTACCCGAACCTCCCGGACGACTTCGCGGAGACGATGGGCCCGGCCATCAAGGAGTGGGCGGCCTACCTGTACGCGAAGATCGCCGAGAAGCGGGCGGAGCCGACGGACGACCTGATGAGCGGGCTCATCGAGTCCGAGGTCGACGGCCGCCGGCTGACCGACGAGGAGATCGTCAACATCGTGGCGCTGCTGCTGACGGCGGGCCACATCTCCAGTGCGACGCTGCTGAGCAACCTGTTCATCGTGCTGGACCGCCACCCCGAGGCGCAGGCCGAGCTGCGGGCCGACCGCTCGCTGATCCCGGGGGCGATCGAGGAGACGCTGCGCTACCGCAGCCCCTTCAACAACATCTTCCGGCTGGTGAAGGAGGACACCGACATCCTCGGTGTCCCGATGCGGGCCGGTCAGATGGTGACGGCGTGGAGCGCGTCCGCCAACCGTGACGAGGAGCAGTTCCCGGACCCGGACACCTTCGACATCCGCCGGTCCGCGAACAAGCACATGGCCTTCGGCCACGGCATCCACCACTGCCTGGGGGCGTTCCTGGCGCGGATCGAGGCGAAGGTCTTCCTCAACCTGGCCTTCGACGCGTTCTCCTCGTTCTCGGTCGACCACGACAAGGCGGAGTTCTACGAGGCCGACCAGCTGACCGCCCGTCACCTTCCGGTCTCCGTCGTCCGAGGCTGAGGCTGAGGCTGAGGCTGAGAGGTCCCCGCGGCCGTACGCACGTACGGCCGCGCCGGGAGCGGTTCGGACCAGGGCAACCAGGGAGCGCGATCGTATGGCGGTGGGCATCACCACGGAAGCGAAGGTCGGCAGGATCAAACCCTGCTCCTTCATCGACTTGGAGCAGCACAACGACGAACGCGGCAACCTGTCCGTCGTCGAGTCCGAATGGACGGCGGGCTTCCCGATCAGGCGGGTCTACTACCTGCACGACCTGGACGTCGGATCGTCCCGGGGCGGCCACGCCCACCGGGCGCTGGAGCAGCTGATCATCGCGGTCCACGGGAGTTTCACGATCACCGTGGACGACGGGGTCAACCAGGCCGAGTACGAGCTGAACGACGCCGGCCAGGGCCTGTACGTCGGGCCGATGGTGTGGCGGGACCTCGGCAACTTCTCGGAGGGCGCGGTCAGTCTCGTCCTGGCCTCGCTGCACTACGACGAGGCGGACTACTACCGCGAGTACGACGAGTTCCTGGCCGACGCGAGGAAGGGGTGGCTGCTGTGACCGCGGCCTCCCTGGCGCACGGGGTGCGCGTACCCTTCCACGACCTGCGGGACCTGCACGCCCTGGACGGGGTGCAGGAGGAGCTCGACGCGGCGGTGCTGCGGGTGACCCGGTCCGGCCGCTACCTGCTGGGGCCGGAACTGGAGGCGTTCGAGGAGGAGTTCGCCCGCTACTGCGAGGCCGGCCACTGTGTCGGCGTGGGCAGCGGGCTGGACGCCCTGGAGCTGACGCTGCGGGCGCTGGGGATCGGCGAGGGCGACGAGGTGCTCGTTCCCGGGCACACCTTCGTCGCGACCTGGCTCGCGGTGTCCGCGACGGGCGCCCGGCCGGTGCCGGTGGAGCCCGAGGACGGCTCGTACCTGATGGACCCGGCGCGGATCGAGGCCGCGATCACCCCGCGGACCCGGGCGGTCATGCCGGTGCACACCTACGGGCACCCGGTGGACCTCGACGCCGTCGACGCCGTGACGGCCCCGCGGGGCATCGCGGTCGTGGAGGACGCGGCGCAGGCCCACGGGGCCCGCTACCGGGGCCGGCGCATCGGCTCCCGGTACGCGGCGGCGTTCTCCTTCTACCCGGGCAAGAACCTGGGCGCCCTCGGCGACGCCGGGGCCGTGGTCACCGGAGACGCCGCGCTCGCGGAGCGGATCCGGCTGCTGCGCAACTACGGCTCGCGCGTGAAGTACGAGCACGAGGAGCGCGGTACGAACTCCCGCCTCGACGAGATCCAGGCGGCGGCGCTGCGGGTGAAGCTGACCCGCCTGGACGCCTGGAACGCCCGGCGCCGCGCGGTCGCCGCCCGCTACACCGAGGGCCTGGCCGGCCTGCCGCGGATCACCGTGCCCGAGGTGCGGCCCTGGGCGGAGCCGGTCTGGCACCAGTACGTACTGCGCACCCCGCACCGCGAGCGGCTGCGCGCCGCCCTGACCGGCGCCGGGGTGGAGAACCTGATCCACTACCCGGTCGCCGTCCACCGGTCCCGTGCCTACGCCGGCACCGCGGCCGGCCCGCTGCCCCGCTCCGAGCGTCTGGCCGCCGAGGTGCTGAGCCTGCCCATGGGGCCGCAGCTGACCGCGAAGGACGTAGAGACCGTCATCACGGCGGTCCGTGACGCCACGGAGAGCAGCCATGATTGAGGTTCCGACCCTGCCGACCGTCCCCACCCTCGGCGCGCGCGGGTCCCGCCGCCCCCTCAAGGGCATCATCCTCGCCGGCGGCAGCGGCACCCGGCTGCGGCCCCTGACCGGGGCGCTGTCCAAGCAGCTGCTGCCGGTCTACGACAAGCCGATGATCTACTACCCGCTGGCCGTGCTGATGCTGGCCGGTATCCGGGACATCCAGATCATCTCGGCCAAGAACCACCTGGAGATGTTCCGGGCGCTGCTCGGCGACGGCTCCCAGCTCGGCCTCGACCTGCACTACGCCGAGCAGGACGAGCCGCGCGGGATCGCGGAGGCCTTCCTGATCGGGGAGGAGCACATCGGCGACAGCCCGGTGGCGCTGATCCTCGGCGACAACGTCTTCCACGGCCCCGGCTTCTCCTCGCTCATCAACCAGGCCGCGATGCGCCTGGACGGCTGCGAGCTGTTCGGCTACCCGGTGCAGGACCCGCAGCGCTACGGCGTGGGCGAGATCGACGCGGAGGGGCGGCTGGTGTCGCTGGTGGAGAAGCCGGCGATGCCGCGCTCCAACCTGGCGGTGACCGGCCTGTACCTCTATGACAACGACGTCGTGGACATCGCCCGGGGGCTGGCCCCGTCGGCGCGCGGCGAGCTGGAGATCACCGACGTCAACCGGGTCTACCTGGCCCAGGGCCGGGCCCGGCTGAACGAGCTGGGGCGCGGTTTCGCCTGGCTGGACATGGGCACCCACGACTCGCTCCTCCAGGCCGGCCAGTACGTGCAGCTGCTGGAGCAGCGGCAGGGCGAGCGGATCGCCTGTGTGGAGGAGATCGCCCTGCGGATGGGGTTCATCAGCCCCGACCAGTGCTTCGCGCTCGGCCGCGAGCTGGGCGATTCGAGCTACGGCAACTACGTGCGGCAGATCGCCGGGCGGGCCCCGGCGAGCGCGCCGGCCACCTCCCCCGCCGCCTGAGCGGCGGCACACCACCTTTACCGGAAAGGCCCTTCGAGATGCGCGTCCTGGTGACCGGAGGTGCGGGCTTCATCGGCTCACACTTCGTCAGAGAGCTGCTGTCCGGTGCGTACCCGGACCTCGGCGAGGGCGAGGTGGTGGTGCTGGACGCCCTCACCTACGCCGGGAACCTCGCCAATCTCGACCCGGTGAGCGAGCACCCGCGGCTGGAGTTCGTCCACGGCGACATCTGCGACCGCGAGCTGGTCGCGGAGCTGATGCGGGGCACGGACCTGGTGGTGCACTTCGCCGCCGAGTCCCATGTGGACCGGTCGATCGCCGACGCCTCGGAGTTCGTACGGACCAACGTGCTCGGCACGCAGACGCTGCTCCAGGCCGCCGTGGAGGCCGGGGCGGGCCGGTTCGTGCACGTGTCCACCGACGAGGTGTACGGGTCGATACCGCAAGGGTCGTGGCCCGAGGAGCACCCGCTGCTGCCCAACTCCCCGTACGCGGCCTCCAAGGCCGCCTCCGACCTGATGGCGCTGGCCTTCCACCGCACGCACGGGCTGGAGGTGTGCGTGACGCGCTGCTCGAACAACTACGGGCCGTACCAGTTCCCGGAGAAGGTCGTCCCGCTGTTCACCACCAACCTCGTGGACGGGCTCGACGTCCCGCTGTACGGGGACGGCGGCAACAGCCGGGACTGGCTGCACGTGGACGACCACTGCCGGGGCATCGCGCTGGTCGCGGTGAAGGGGCGGCCCGGTGAGGTGTACAACATCGGCGGCGGCACCGAGCTGACCAACGTGGAGCTGACGGAGCGGCTGCTGGAGCTGTGCGGGCGGGACGCCTCCGCGGTACGGCGGGTCGCGGACCGGGCCGGCCACGACCGCCGCTACTCGGTGGACATCGCGAAGATCTCCGCGGAGCTGGGGTACGCCCCGCGCGTGCCCTTCGCCCGGGGACTGGCCGACACGGTCGCCTGGTACCGGGAGAACCGCGACTGGTGGGAGCCGCTGAAGCCGGGCGCCGCACTGCCGCGGCAGGAGCAGGGTGCGCATGCGCATCGATGAGACGGACCTGCCCGGCGCGTACCGGATCGTCCCGGAGCGCTTCGAGGACGAACGCGGCCACTTCTACGAGGCCGCCCGGTACAGCCGGCTGACCGGGGAGACCGGCCTGGAGTTCACCGTCCGCCAGGTCAACAACTCCGTCTCGCGCCGGGGCACGCTGCGCGGGGTGCACTGCGGGGACGTGCCCGCCGGCGCGAGCAAGCTCGTGACCTGCGTCCGCGGCTCGATCCTCGACTTCATGGTCGACTTGCGCGTGGGCTCGCCCACCTTCGGCCGGCACGTGATGACCCGGCTCGACGCCGAGGACGGCATCGCCCTGTACCTGCCCGGCAGCATCGGCCACGCCTTCCTCGCGCTGGAGGACGGCTCCTGCGTGAACTACCTGCTCTCCGCCGAGTACGTGCCGGGGGCGATGGTCGACCTCGACGCGCTGGACCCCGAACTGGCCCTGCCCTGGGGGCTGACCGAGCCGCCCGTGCGGTCCGCCAAGGACGCGGCGGCGCCCTCGCTCGCCGAGGTCCTGGCCTCCGGCCGGCTGCCCCGCTACACCCCCGACGCCGTACCCCTCACGAGGAGCTGATCCGCCCGTGTCCACGCCCACCGCCACACGCGCCCCGGCCGTCGTCCCCGACGCGTGGCTGCGCCGCTTCCGTCCGCTCGAGGCCGCGGCCGTGCGGCTGGTGTGCTTCCCCCACGCCGGCGGCTCGGCCAGCTCCTACCTGCCCCTCGCCTCCGCGCTCGCCCCGACCGGCGTGGAGGTGCTCGCCGTGCAGTACCCGGGCCGCCAGGAGCGCCGCTCGGAGCCCTTCGCCCGGTCCGTCGAGGAGCTGGTGGAGGCGCTGCTGCCGGAGCTGCGCCAGTGGACCGGCGGGCCGTTCGCCCTGTTCGGGCACAGCCTGGGCGCCACCCTCGCGTACGAGACCGCGCGCCGCCTCGCCGAGTACGGCCGGCAGCCCGTGCACCTGTTCCTGTCGGGCCGCCGGGCGCCGACCGTGGCCCGCCTGGACACCGGGCACCTGCTGGACGACCGGGGGCTGGTGGCGCTGATCGCCGGCCTCCAGGGCACCGAACCGGCGCTGCTCGCCAACGACGAGCTGCTGCGCATGGTGCTGCCCGCGATCCGCGCCGACTACGAGGTGGCGGGCGCCTACGTCCACCGTCCGGGGCCCGCGCTGCGGATGCCGGTGACGGTACTGACCGGCGACAGCGACCCGAACGTCTCCGTCCAGGACGCGATGCGCTGGTCGGAGGTGGCGGCGGGCCCGTTCGGGCTGTGCGTGCTGCCCGGCGGCCACTTCTTCCTGAACGAGCGCGCGGAGGACGTCCGTACCATCGTCGAGGGGGCGCTGGACCATGCTCTCTGAAGCCCTCGCGCCGGCGGCCGACCGCGCGGACACCGCGCGCCGCCTGCTGCTGTCGGCCCGTACGCCCGACAGCGCGGCCATGCCCGTGGAATCGGTGGCGCCCTGGCTGGCCCGGCAGGCCCGGGCGGGTGACTTCCGGGTCACCCGGGTGCCGTTCGCCGAGCTGCGCGGCTGGTACTTCGAGAAGGACAGCGGCAACCTGCGGCACGAGTCGGGCCGGTTCTTCTCCGTCGAGGGCCTGCACGTGCACGCCGACGGGCTGCCCGCGCGCGGCTGGAAGCAGCCGATCATCGTGCAGCCGGAGATCGGCCTGCTGGGCATCGTCGCCCGGGAGATCGACGGGGTGCTGCACTTCCTGATGCAGGCCAAGATGGAGCCGGGCAACATCAACACGCTCCAGCTCTCCCCGACCGTGCAGGCGACCCGCAGCAACTTCACGGGCGTGCACCAGGGGCGCGGCATCCCCCACCTGGAGCTGTTCCTGGAGCGCGGGCGGTCACGGGTGCTCGTGGACGCGCTCCAGTCCGAGCAGGCCGACTGGTTCCTCGCCAAACGCAACCGCAACATGGTCGTGGAGATCGACGAGGACATCGAGACCGGCCCCGACTTCCGCTGGCTGACCTTCGGGCAGCTGCTGCGGCTGCTGCGGCTGGACAACGTGGTCAACATGGACACCCGTTCGATCCTCGCCTGTCTGCCCACGTCCGGCGCCTCGGGAGCCGGGGACCCGGCCGACCCGGTGCTGCGGTCCTTCCACGACCCCTCGGCCCCCTCCGCGCACGGCCTCCCCGAGATCCTCAGCTGGCTCACCGGGATCCGCGCCCTGCGCGAACTGGTCCAGCGCCGCATCCCGCTGGAGGAGGTCGCCGAGGACGGCTGGCTGCGGACCGCCGAGGAGATCGGCCACGACAGCGGCCGGCGCTTCCGCGTCATCGGCGCCGACATCTCCGCGAGCAACCGCGAGGTGGCCTCCTGGACGCAGCCGCTGATCCAGCCGCAGGTACCGGGGCTGATGGCGCTGGTCGTCAAGCCCATCGACGGCACCCTGCACGCGCTGGTGCAGGCCCGCGTCGACGTCGGCCACCTGAACGTGGCCGAACTCGCCCCCACCGTGCACTGCCGGCCCGCCGACCACACCGGACCGGGCCGCGAACCGTACCCGCCGTTCCTCGCGGACGTCCTCTCCGCGCCCGGCGACCGAATCCGCTACGACGCGGTGCAGTCCGAGGAGGGCGGCCGCTTCCACCACGCGGAGAACCGGTACACGATCGTCGAGGCCGACGAGGGCTTCGGCGAGGACCTGCCCGAGGACTTCGCCTGGCTGACCTTCGCCCAGCTCACCGAGCTGCTGGCGTACGGCAACCACCTCAACGTCGAGCTGCGCACCCTCGTCGTCTGCGCCCACACCCTCTACTGATCCGGCCTGATCCGGAAGAGACGACCTAGGTCCGACACCCCAAGGACGCCCATGCCCGCCCCCCTGCGCCTCGGCCTCCTCGGCTGCGGCGACATCGCCGCCCGCCGCACCCTGCCCGCGCTGGCCCGCACCCCCGAGCTGGCCCTCGCGGCCGTCGCGGCGCGCGAGCCCGCCCGGGCCGCCGCGTTCGCGGCCCGCTTCGGCGGCGAGCCCGCGGCCTCCTACGAGGAGCTGCTGGCCCGCCCCGACGTCGACGCCGTCTACCTGTGCCTGCCGACCGTGCTGCACGCCCACTGGGCGGAGCGGGCCCTGCGCGCCGGCAAGCACGTCCTCGTGGAGAAGCCCCTGGCCACCAACGGGGCCGACGCCGAGCGGCTGTTCGTGCTCGCGGCCCAGCGCCGCCTGGTGCTGCTGGAGAACTTCATGTTCCTCCACCACGCCACCCAGGCGACCGTGACCGGCCTGCTCGCCTCCGGCGCCCTCGGCACCGTCCGCGCGGTGTCCGCCGCCTTCACCATCCCGCCCCGCCCTGACGGCGACACCCGCTACGACCCCGCCCTCGGCGGCGGCGCCCTCCTCGACAACGGGGTCTACCCGCTGCGCGCCGCGCTGCGGTTCCTCGGCGACCGGCTCACGGTCGCCGGGGCGGTGCTGCGCCACGACGAGCGCCACGGCGTGGACCTGTCCGGCTCCGTGCTGCTGGCCGCACCCGACGGGGCCGCGGCCCAGCTGCGGTTCGGGATGGAGCACCACTACCGGTCCTGGTACGAGGTCCAGGGCAGCGCCGGCACCCTGTCCGTCGAGCAGGTCTACACGACGGCGCCCGACCACGCCCCCGTCGTGCGGCTGTGCGTGGGAACGGACCGCAGCGAGATCCGCGTACCCGCCGAGGACCACTTCGAGGCCGTGCTGCGGTTCTTCGCCCGGGCCGTGGCGAACCCGGAGCGGACCGGCTCCGGCCTGCCGCTCCTCGACGCGGAGTCGCGGCGGCAGGCCGGTCTGCTGGACGAGATCCGCGCGGCGGCCGTCCGTATCAGCGTGTGACGGCGCTGCCGCCCGCCAGCTCCAGGTGCGTGCCCTGGAAGCCGCGGCGCATCCGCCGGTCGTGCGTGACGGTGACCACCGCGCCCGTGTAGTGCGCGAGGGCCTCCTCCAGTTCCTCGACCAGCAGCGGCGACAGGTGGTTCGTCGGCTCGTCCAGCAGCAGCAGGTCCACCGGACGGGTCACCAGGCGGGCCACGTCGATGCGCCGCCGCTGCCCCACCGACAGGGAACCCACCGGCAGCTCCAGCTCCGCCTCCCGGAACAGGCCCAGCGCCAGCAGCTGCTCGGCGTACTCGTCGGGGTGGCCCAGCCGGCCCTCCGCGAACTCCGCGAGCACCGAGCGGCGCGGGTGCTTGGGGGTCTCGTCCTGGCGCAGCCAGCCGATGTGCGCGGCCCGCCGCACCGTGCCCCGCTCGGGCTCGATGTCCCCGGCCAGGACCCGCAGCAGGGTGCTCTTGCCGGCCCCGTTCGGCCCGGTGATCAGCAGCCGCTCGCCCGGTGCGACGGCCAGGGCCTCGATCGAGAGCCGGCCGGGCACCTCGACGCCGGACAGCTCGGTGAGGACGGCCGACGGATCGGCGGGGGCGGAGTCCTCCCCGAGGGCCAGGGACGGGGTGAAGCGCAGCGGCTCCGGCGGCGCGGGCACCGGGTTCTCCCGCAGCCTGCGCAGCCGTTCGTTGGCGTTGCGCGCCTTGCCCGAGGTCGCCGAGGAGGAGGAGCGGGCCCGGTGGTGCTCGGAGCCGCTGAAGGCCCAGGGGCCCTTCTTGGCGATCGCCGCGAGCATCCGGCCGGCGTTCTCGGCGAGCTTCTCCTGGCGGGCGATCTCCTGGAGGTGGTCCTCGTACTCCTGCTCCCAGCGGGCGCGGGCGGCGGCCTTGGCGGTGAGGTAGCCCTGGTAGCCGTTGCCGTACCGGTTGACGGTGTGGGTGTCGGGGTCCACCTCCAGGATGGTGGAGGTCACCGCCTCCAGGAAGGCCCGGTCGTGGGTGATGACGACGACCGTGCCCCGGTGGTCCTGGAGCCGCTTCTCCAGCCAGTCGACGGCCTGGTCGTCCAGGTCGTTCGTCGGCTCGTCGAGCAGCAGCAGCTCGGGGGCGGCGGCCAGCGTCGCCGCCAGCGCCAGGCGCGAACGCTCGCCGCCGGACAGCGTGTCCACGCGCCGCTCCCGGTCGAGGCCGGGCAGGCCCAGGCCGTGCAGGGCCGCGTCCGCCCGGGCGTCGGCCTCGTAGCCGCCGCGGTCCTCGAACTCGGCGAGCAGGTTGCCGTACTCCTCCAGCAGCGCCGGGTCGTTGTCGACCAGGGCGTCCTCGGCGGCGTGCAGCCGCCGCTCCACGTCCCGCAGGTCCGCGAACGCCTGGTCCAGCACGTCCCGGACGGTGGCCCCGGCGGGCAGTTCCAGGCGCTGCGGCAGATGGCCCACACCGCCGGGGGCGGTGACGGTCAGGTCGCCGTTGTCGGTGGCCTCCACACCCGCGATCAGCCGGAGCAGCGTCGACTTCCCCGAGCCGTTGTCGCCGATGACACCCGCCTTCTCGCCGGGTTTGACCGTCAGCGACACCCGGTCCAGCACGACGTGGTCGTCGTAGCGTTTGGTGACCTCGTCCAGCGTGAGCTGGGAGTGCACCCGGGACGCGGTGGGTGAGGACATTCGCATAGACATGGCTCCTGGTCGTGCGGGTCGGTCCATACTCGACGTTGTCCCGCGCCGCTGGAGCCCCGGTGGACCGGGACTCGAGGCCGGGTCGGGCGCTCTTCGAAAGCGGCCGTCGGGCGGCGGCCTAGGCGGCGGGCCGGGCGGCGGTCGCGGGGCCCTGCTCGGGGAGCGTCTCGTACAGGCCCTGTTCCCGGGTGGCGAGGACGGACAGGTCCTGGGCCAGCTCCCGGAAGCCGGTGCTGGTCACGGCGGCGCGGTGCGCGGCGGCGTCCTCCCACACGGAGAGTTCGACGAACACGTTCGCGGTGCCGACCAGGCGCAGGGTCTGGTGGCTGACACAGCCGGGCTGGGCGCTGACGAACCGTGTGACGCGGCTCTTCGCGGCGAGGAAGCGCGTCAGGTCGCCGTGGACGTTGAGCTTGTTGACGAAGGTCACCATGGTGGCCGCTCCTGTCTGTGGGTGGGTTCAGGCCGCCGCTTCGGCGGCCGCGCGGGTACGGACGGTGCGGCGCAGCTCACCGCGTACGGGCTTGCCGACGGGGGTGCGCGGGACGGCGTCGATCGCCTCGACGCGGCGGATGTGCTCGAAGGGCGCCAGGCGGGTGTTGGCGCGGGCGGCGATCTCCTCGAGCACGGCGGGGGCGGCGCCGCGGTCGCGCAGCACGATGCCCGCCCAGGTGACCGCTCCGTGCACGGCGTCGGGCCAGCCGACGACCGCGCACTCGGCGACCCGGGGGTCGGAGCCGAGGACCCGCTCGACGGCGCTGGGCGAGACCAGCTCCCCGTCGTGCAGGAAGACGTCGCCGAGCCGGTCGACGAGGAACAGCTCCCCGTCCGGGCCGATGCGGCCGACGTCCCCGGTGGAGAACCAGCCGTCGGGGCCGGCCGGCGGCCCGCTCTCGTCGAGGTAGCCGGCCATCAGCTGCGGGCCGCGCACCTGCACCTCGCCGGTCTCCGCCGGGTCCAGCGGGGTGCCGGTCTCCGGGTGCACGATGCGGCACTCGGTTCCGGGCACGGGCGCGCCCACCGAGCCGGGCACCGGCCGGTCCGGGCTCTGGGAGTGGGTGAGCGGGGAGAGTTCGGCCAGGCCGTAGCCCTGGAGCACGGGTACGCCGAGCCTCTCGCCCAGGATCCGGGCGGCGTCCGGGGACAGGGCGCTGCCGCCGGACAGGACGGCGGTCAGGCGGGGGCCCGCCGGGATGCCGGGGAGTCCGGCCCGGTCCAGCCGCTCGTCGGCGGCGAGCCGGTGCAGGCGGGCGGGCAGCCCGTAGTAGTGGGTGGCGCCCGCGCGTTCGGCGAGCGCGAGCGAGGCCAGGGGGTCCGGGTCCGGGCACAGGACCTGGCAGGCGCCCGCGTACACCGCCGAGTTGAGGTGCATCGGCAGGTACAGCGGCAGGTGGTTCAGGGTCACCGAGCCGGCGTCGAGCCGGTGGACGGCGGCCGTCTGGGCGGCATTGGCGACCAGGTTGCGGTGGGTCAGCCGCACCCCCTTGGGCCGGCCCGTGGTGCCCGTCGTGAACTGCACGCACACCTCCGCGTCCGGATCGAAGGCGGCGGGCGCGCCGGGGGCCGCGCAGCGGGTCGCCGCGGCGACGGCGTCCAGGACGAGGTCCAGCGGGACGGTGTCCCCGGGGACCGGGTCGTCCCCGGCGCCGGTGACCAGGACGAGCGACAGCCGGGGTGGCCGGTCGTCGGCGTCGGCGAGCAGTGCGGCGATGTTCCGGGGGACGAAGGCCAGCTCCGCCTCCGCCGAGGCCAGCACCTTCACCAGCCGGGTGGGCGAGACGAGCGGGTTGAGCAGCACGACGGTGTTCCCGCTGCGGACGGTGCCGTAGTAGGCGGCGGCGAAGTCCGCGTCGAGGGTGTTCGCGACCCCGACGCGGACCCCGCGCCGGCCGACCGAGCACTCCAGGAAGGCGGCGATCCGGTCGGCCCGGGCGTCGAGTTCGCCGAAGCTGAGCGTCTGCGCGCCCACGCGGATGGCGGGGGCCCCGGGGGCCCGTTCGGCGGCGCGGCGGAGCAGCCCGTCGAGTGACGGGTGCGGGAAGTGCGGCGGTTCCGGATGGGCGAGGGCCGGCACGGCTCTGCTCCCCTCTGCGCTGTGCGCTCCGGTGACAGGGCCATCCCACGGTCCGCGCCGGGGCTTGAAAGGTGTTCGAAGACCGCTCGAACCGCGCTAGGACGCCTGTGCCAGGGCCTTGGCGAGGGCGCGGTCGGAGGCGCCGAACGCCAACGGCGGGGGGCTCCAGCCGTACGCGGCGATCCGCTGGGCGACCTCGTACGCGAGGGCGCGCGCGCCGGGGTGTCCGCCGATCACGACGGGCTCCCCGGCGGCGAGGGCGGGCGCCAGCGCGGCCAGGGCGGCTGCCGCGCCGGGGGCGGCGGCCAGCAGGGCCGGCGCTCCCGAGTGGCCGCGCGCGAAGCGGTCGTAGCAGTCCTCGGCCGCGCCCGGCGGCGGGAGCAGGCAGACCACCCCGGCCCCGGCCGCACTGGCCGGCCGCAGGACCCGCGCCACCGGAACGGGATCCGCGGCCACCCGCGGCAGCGGCGCCCCGCGCAGCGGCAACAACGCCTCCCCCACGGTCGTCCGGGCCCCGACCTCAACCGGAACCCGCCGCAACAACAGCGCGACCTGCCACAGCAGCTCGGCGGCATCACTGTCCGCGACCCGCGTCCGGTCATGCACGACGGTCAACGTCAGCCCACCGTCCCGATCATGGCGAGCGGTGACGGCAACCGCCGCCCCGGTATACGCGTCACACACCTCCGCCGGCCCGCCCGGCGGGCTGGATTGCCCGCAGGGCAATTCCAGCCCCGCCGGCGTTTGAGGCGTGGGGGTCCGGGGGCTAGCCCCCGGCAACGGCGCCGCAGACGGCAGCTCACCGTCCGCCCCATCCAGCCCCGCCGGCGATTGAGGCGCGGGGGTCCGGGGGCCGGCCCCCGGCAACGGCGCCGCAGGCGGACCCCCCACCCCCTCCGGCGGGAGAAAGGCGAGCACCGACTCCGTGAGCGGCCCCGCACCGGCCCCCGCCCAGCCCCGGATCTGCCCGGCCGAGACCCACTCGTACGCCGCGAGGTCAACCGCCCGCCCCGCCAGCTCGGCCAGCAGCTCCGCCACCGTCGCACCGGCCCGCACGTCCACCGCCACCGGCAGCGCGTTGCCGAGCGGCCCCGGCAGCTCCCCGGCCCCCTCCAGCGGGATGCCCCGCCCCGAGACGCCGGCCGCGAAGGCCACCGGCACGGCCTCGGGCCCGCCCCGCGCGCGGTACAGCAGCATGGCCCACGCGGCCTGGAGGGCGGTGCTCTCGGCGGCGCCCAGGCCGGCGGCCCACGCGCGCAGCCGGCCGGCCTCCGCGGGGGAGAGCCGCTGGCGGGTCCGGCCGTGCCCGCGCTGGTGCGTGGGCTGGCCGCGGTCACCGGCGGGCAGGGTCACCGCCCCGGCGGCCGGCGCGGCCCGGGACCAGAACGCGCGGGCGGGGCCCAGGTCCCGGGCGGCGATCCACTGGAGGTGGTCGCGCAGGTCGGGCCGGCGTTCGCCGCCGCGCGGGCGGCCGTCGGCGGCGTAGGCGCGCCGGAAGGAGCGCAGCAGGTGGCCGACGCTCACCGGGTCGAGCAGCGCGCGGTGGTAGGTGAGCAGGACCCGGGTGCTGCCGTCCGCCCCGCCCAGCAGGGCGATCCGCAGCGGGCCGGGCCGCGTCAGGTCGAACTCCCGCATCCGTTCGGCGGCGAGGAGGGCCTCCCACGCCTGCGGGTCCCCGCCGCCCGGCCGGTGGTGGGTGATCAGCGGGCCGGCGGCCGGGTGCACGGCGAAGCCCGGCGCGGCCCCCGGGGCGGGCCGGGCGAGCCCGGTGCGCAGCACGGCCTCCTGGTCCGTGACGGTCTGCCAGGCGCGCCCGAACCGCTCGGTGTCGAGCGGCCCGTGCCAGTGCCAGTGCAGCTGCTCGGTGTGCAGGCCCCGGCCCGGGTGGGTGAGGCCGTCGAGCAGGACGTCGAGCTGGAGGGGCGCGGCGGGGTGGGTCCGCGGGTGGGGTGCGGCGGGGGCCCGGGGGGCGGTCAGCCGCGGCGGGCGGTCGCCGGGGGCCGCGTTCATCGTCCCGAGATCAGGGTGTGCACGGCGGTCTCCGCGTGCCGCCGGGCGAGGTGCAGGATGCGGGTGCCGGCTCCGCCCAGGGTCTGGCGTACGTGGTCGCGGGCCTGCGCGAGGTCCGCGCCGGGGCCGAGGACGGACTCGATGTCCTCCTCGCGGAGCAGGACCTGGTGGCTGGCGACGGCGGTGACCCCGGTCTCGTCGGGGTCGACCGTCCACTCCCCGGTGTGCGCGGCCAGCAGCCGGGGGGTGCGGGTCTGCTTGAAGACGATCCGCCCGGCGTGCGGGAAGCAGACCCGGACCGACTCGCTGGTGTCGGTGCGGCCGTCGGCGGTGCGGGTGTCCATGCTCAGCAGCTGGACGCCCGACCGGTCCTCCACCACGTCGGCCCGGGTGATCTCGGGCAGGTGCGCGGGCCAGTCACCGGCCCGGTAGAGGAAGTCGTAGACGAGTTCGGAGGGTCCGTGGACGCGTACGGAGTCCTCGAAGGCCAGCAGGAGGCCGTCGAGCTTCGCCCACAGTTCGGCGGTCTCCTTCAGCTGGTCCAGTTCGGCGCGGCTGTTGGTGTCGGTGGCCCGGGTGAGCCACTCCCCGCCGGCCGGGTCGTCGGCCCGGACCGAGAACCGGTGGAGCAGGGTCAGCCGCGAGCGGCCGGTGCCCAGCTCCTCGACGGCCCAGCGGCCGCCCATGGAGGTCGCCGGGGGCGCCGGCACCTCCTGGTGGAAGTCGATGGTCCGCTGCCGGGGGTCCAGGGAGCGCTGGGAGACCCAGGAAGTGACCGTCCCGTTGGCGGTGGCCCACATGCCGAACCGGTCCCGGGTCCCGTCGAAGTCCAGCCGCTCGACATGGACGCTCGGGGGGACGAACAGCGGCCACTGGGTCGTGTCCGCGATCAGCGCGTAGACCACCCCCGCGGGAGCCGCCACGTCCACCGTGTACGACGTGTGCTGCACACGCTCAACCGACATCGGCTCACACCTCTCTCAACCTCGACCACGACCTTCGCGGGCGGCGGCGGAGGTCCGCTCGAAGGGCCCTGGACCCCGGCTGCACCGGCCGTCCACGGGCTCTCGGGAGGGGTGGGCCGGCTTGGGGGGTGTCCGGCGGATCAGGGCCGGGCCCGGGTCCGCCGGACACCCCCTAGACGGCGGCCTCGGCCGCCGCCCGCCGGCGCAGGTCGCGGCGCAGCGAGCGGCGCTCCGGCTTGCCCGTGGGGCTGCGCGGGACGGCGTCGAGGACCTCGACCCGGCGGATCTGCTCGTGCGGTGCGAGCTGGGCGTTGGCTTCCTCGACGATCGAGTCGAGTACGTCGAGCAGCCCCGGGGCGGTCGGGTGGGCGAGGACGATGCCGAGCCAGACGACGGCCCCGTGGACGGGGTCGGGCCAGCCGACGACGACGCAGTCGCCGACCCGGGGGTCGGCGGCGAGGACGGCTTCGACGGCGGTGGGCGAGACGAGTTCGCTGTCGTACGAGAAGACGTCGTCGAGGCGGTCGGCGAGGAAGAGTTCCCCGTCCGGGCCGAGCCGGCCGGCGTCCCCGGTGGAGAACCAGCCCTCGGCGTCGGCCGGGGGGCCGCTCTCGCCGAGGTAGCCGGCCATCAGCTGGGGTCCGCGCACCTGTACCTCGCCGGTCTCGGCCGGGCCCAGCGGGGTACCGGTCAGCGGATCCACGATGCGGCATTCGGTGCCGGGCACGGGCGCGCCGACGGTGCCGCTGCCGGTCGCGGCGTCGGGTCTCTGGGAGTGGGTGAGGGGGGAGAGTTCGGCCATTCCGTAGCCCTGGAGCACGGGTACGCCGAGCCGCCCGGCCAGCAGCCGGGCGTCGGCGGGGGCGAGCGCGCTGCCGCCTGAGAGGACGACGGTGAGCCGGCCGGGCCGGCCGGGGACGGGGTCCGGCAGGTCCGCGCCGCCCGGCCCCTCGGCGAAGCGGATGTCGGCGGCGAGCTGGTGCAGGCGGGCGGGCAGTGTGTAGAAGTGGGTGGCTCCGGTGCGGTCGGCCAGGTCGAGTGCGGCGGCCGGGCGGGGGCAGGCGCACAGCACCTGGCAGGCGCCCGCGTAGACGGCCGAGTTGAGGTGCATCGGCTGGTAGAGCGGCAGGTTGTTCAGGGTCACCGAGTCCGCGTCGAGCCGGTGGGCGGCCGCGGTCTGCACCGCGTTGGCGACGAGGTTGCGGTGGGTCAGGCGCACCCCCTTGGGCCGGCCGGTGGTGCCCGTCGTGAACTGCACGCAGGCTTCGGTGTCCGGGTCGAAGGGGGCGGGCGCGCCGGGAGCGAAGGGCGGTGCGCCGTCCAGGGCGACGGACAGCGGCAGGGCGTCGGAGGGCACGATCCCGTCGGGTGCGTCGGTGACGACGACCGCGCGCAGCAGGGGCAGCCGGTCCGCCATCTTGACGAGCTGTTCGGCGGTGGCGGTGGGTACGAAGGCGATCTCGACGCCGGCGTCCTCGCACACGTGGCGCAGGCCCGCCGCCCGGATCAGCGGGTTGAGCAGGACGACGGTGCTGCCGCCGCGCAGGGTGCCGTAGTAGGCGGCGGCGAAGTCCGCGTCGAGGGTGTTCGCGACGCCGACGCGGGCCCCGCGCCGGCCCAGGGTGTGCTCCACGTAGGCGGCGAAGCGGTCGGCGCGGGCGTCGAGTTCGGCGAAGGTCCGCAGGCCGTGGGCGCTGCGGACCGCGCAGGCGGCGGGGTCGCGTACCGCGGCCCGGCGCAGCAGCCCGTCGAGCGGCAGTTCCGGGTATCTGAAGATCGGCACGGCACTGTCCTCCTGATGGGGCTGATCCCGCCGTATCACGGTCCTCACCTCCGGTTGAGGCGGCTTGGAAGAGCACTGGATCCGGCCACGGCGATGCAGTGTCGACCGCCCTTCCAGTGGCCCTCGATCCCCCGCCGCCACCCTCTCGGCACGCGCGCACAGGGCACCCCCGGAGCCCCGCCCCACCTCTCCAACCGCTCATCGCAAGGGATTTCACGTGGACGAGATCGTCAAGGCCCTGCTCTCCGAGGACGCCGCGCCGGCCGACTTCGCGGCGCTCGCCCTGCCCGAGTCGTACCGGGGCAACGTGGTGCTCCGCGACGAGACGGGCATGTTCGAGGGGATCCCCTCGGCGGAGAAGGACCCGCGCAAGTCCCTGCACCTCCAGCACGTGCCGACGCCGGAGCCCGGCCCGGGCGAGGCTCTGGTCGCGGTGATGGCGAGCGCCATCAACTACAACACCGTCTGGAGCTCGATCTTCGAGCCGCTGGCGACCTTCGGCTTCCTGGAGCGCTACGGCCGCCTGTCGGAGCTCACCAAGCGCCACGACCTCCCGTACCACGTACTGGGTTCGGACCTGTCGGGCGTGGTGCTGCGCACCGGCCCCGGGGTGAACCGCTGGAAGGCCGGGGACCGGGTCGTCGCGCACTGCCTGTCCGTGGAGCTGGAGTCGGCCGAGGGGCACGGCGACACGATGCTCGACCCGGAGCAGCGCATCTGGGGCTTCGAGACCAACTTCGGCGGCCTGGCGGAGCTCGCACTGGTGAAGTCGAACCAGCTGATGCCCAAGCCCGAGCACCTGACCTGGGAGGAGGCCGCCTCCCCCGGTCTGGTCAACTCCACGGCCTACCGCCAGCTGGTCTCGCGCAACGGCGCCGGCATGAAGCAGGGCGACAACGTCCTGATCTGGGGCGCCAGCGGCGGCCTCGGCTCGTACGCCACCCAGCTGGCGCTGGCCGGTGGGGCCAACCCGATCTGTGTGGTCTCCAGCCCGGAGAAGGCCGACATCTGCCGCTCCATGGGCGCGGAGGCGGTCATCGACCGCAACGCCGAGGGCTACAAGTTCTGGAAGGACGAGCACACGCAGGACCCGCGCGAGTGGAAGCGCTTCGGCAAGCGGATCCGCGAGCTGACCGGCGGCGAGGACGTGGACATCGTCTTCGAGCACCCGGGCCGCGAGACCTTCGGCGCGAGCGTCTACGTCACCCGCAAGGGCGGCACGATCGTCACCTGCGCCTCCACCTCCGGCTTCATGCACGAGTACGACAACCGCTACCTGTGGATGTCACTCAAGCGGATCATCGGCTCGCACTTCGCGAACTACCGCGAGGCCTGGGAGGCCAACCGCCTCGTCGCGAAGGGCAAGATCCACCCCACCCTGTCGAAGGTCTACTCCCTCGAGGAGACCGGCCAGGCGGCGTACGACGTGCACCGCAACCTCCACCAGGGCAAGGTCGGCGTCCTCGCGCTGGCCCCCGAGGAGGGCCTGGGCGTACGCGACCACGAGCTGCGCGCCAGGCACCTCGATGCGATCAACCGCTTCCGCGCGCACTGAGCGCGGCCCGGGCGACCGTTGACGGCGTTAACGGCGTTAACGCGGCGGACCGTTAACGCCGTTAACGCCGTTAACGGTCCGCCGCGCTCCGTTCAGGCCGAGCAGGCGGGCAGGCCGCCGTGGAAGGCGACCATCTCGCAGAACATCCCCTCGATGTCGAGCGGGTGCCCCGGCGGCGCGCCCGCCGCCTCGGCGTAGGCGCGGTGCAGGTTGGGGACCAGGCGCTCGCTGTCGAGGAGTCCCGCGAAGGGCCCGAGATCGGCCTCGTGCGCGGTCTCCAGCGGGGTCAGCCCGGCCGCGATCCCCTCGGCGGCCAGCCGCTGTACGTGGCGCAGGTAGCCGGCGGTGGTGTCGAGGAGTTCGGGGCCGCCGACCGGGCCGTGCCCGGCGACGACGGTCGTCGGGCCGAGGGCGCGCAGCTCCTCGATGACCGCGAGCGAGCCGGAGACCGAGCCGCTCAGGCAGAACGGCGTGGCGCCGGACATCACGATGTCCCCGGTGAACAGGACCCGCTGGGCGGGCAGCCACACCACGGTGTCGTTGGTGGTGTGGGCGGTGCCCAGGTGCAGCAGCTCCACCCGGACCTCCCCCGCCCGGAGGGGGAGCGCGTCGCGGAAGGTCAGCCCGGGCAGCTCCACGCGGACCTCGCCCCAGGGGACGTCGGGCCACAGGCCGGTCAGGTGCAGCCCGGCCAGCTCCATCTCGGCCCGGGTCCCCTCGTGCGCGACGATCACCGCCCGGTCGGCGAAGAACCGGTTGCCGAAGGTGTGGTCGCCGTGCGCGTGGGTGTTGACCACGAAGCGCGGGGCGTGCGGGGTGACCCGGGAGACGGCATCCTTCAGCGCCCTCGCGCGGGCCTCGGTGGCGGCCGTGTCGATCAGCACGGGCCGGTCGCCCGCACTGATGAGGCCCGCGTTGTTGAGGCACCATCCGCCGTCCGGCTGGACGTACGCGTGGACGTGCTCGGCCACCTCCCGCAGCAGCGGCGCGCCGGTGCTGCCGGTCACCGTCCCCGGACCACCATGGCCGCGTTGAAGCCGCCCCGGCCGCGCGCCAGGACCAGGGCGATGTGCAGCCGCTCGGGCTTCCGGATCTCGGTCACCAGGTCGATCGGGCAGTCCTCGGCGGGCGGGCCGGTGTTGACGGTCGGCGGGATCACCCCGTCCCGCAGGGAGAGCAGGGCGGCGGCCAGGTCGAGGGAGGCGCCGCCCGCGGCGAGCCGGCCCGTCATGGTCTTGGGGGCGGTCACGGGGACCGCGTACTCCCCGAACAGGTCGGCGATGGCCCGGGCCTCGGCGCGGTCGGCCTCGCGGCGGCCGGCCGCGTCGGCGAAGACCACGTCGACGTCGGCGGGGGCGATCCCGGCCTCACGCAGGGCCAGCGCGGCGGCGTCGCCCAGGCGCGGGGCGCCGCCGGAGCCGGGCGGCGGGTCGAAGGTGGCGGCGTACCCGGCGACGGATCCGTAGGCCTCGGCGCCCCGCTCGCGGGCGGCGGCCGCGTCCTCGAGGACGAGCAGCGCGCCGCCCTCGCCGACGACGTGCCCGCCGGCCTCGGCGGAGAAGGGCAGGAAGGCGCGGTCGGGGTCCTCGCCGGTGCTCAGCTCGCCGCCGGCCAGGTGGGCGGCCCAGCCCCAGGGGCAGAGCGAGGAGTCCATGCCGCCGGTGACGACCAGCCGGATGCCCTTGCGGAGCTGGCGGCGGGCCTGGGCCACCGCGTCGAGCCCGCCGGCCTGCTCGCTGACCAGGACGCTGTTGGGGCCGCGCATCCCGTTCCTGATGGAGATCTGGCCGCTGTTGACGGCGTAGAACCAGGCGAAGGACTGGTACGCGCTGACGTACTGGCCGCCCTTGCTCCACAGGGCCTCCAGCTCGCGCTGGCCGAACTCGTAGCCGCCCGCGGAGCTGGCGGTGATCACGCCGGCCGCGTAGTCGGGCAGCTGGGCCGGGTCCACGTCCGCGTCGGCGAGGGCCTCGTCGGCCGCGGTGAGGGCGAGCCGGGTCACGTGGTCGGTCTGCGGCAGCAGCCGGCCGGGCAGGTGGTCCGCGGCGCGGAAGCCCGGGACCTCGCCGGCGAGGCGGGCCGGGTACTGGTCCGCCTCGAAGCGGGTGAGGGGGCCGATGCCGTTCTCGCCGCGCAGGACCGCGCTCCACCAGGCCTCGGTGCCCAGGCCGTTCGGGGCGGCGACGCCGATCCCGGTGACGACCGGGTCGGCGAAGGCGGCGGCGGCCACGGTGTCCGACAGAGCGGGGGCGGTGCTGGTGGCGGTGTCCATGGCGGTGGTCATGCGGCATCTCCCAGACGCGGGCGGGTCAGGATCATGGCGCTCTGGAAGCCCCCGAAACCGCTGCCGACGCTGAGCACGGTGTCGGTGCGGTGCTCCCGGGCGGTCAGCGGGATGTAGTCCAGGTCGCAGCTCGGGTCGGGGTTGCGCAGGTTGGCGGTCGGGGGGACCGTGTTGTGCTCGATGGCCAGCGCGCTGGCGGCCACCTCCAGGGAGCCGATCGCGCCCAGGGAGTGTCCGATCATCGACTTGATGGAGCTGACCGGGACCTCGTACGCGCGCTGTCCGAGGCTGCGCTTGAAGGCGGCGGTCTCGTGCCGGTCGTTCTGCTTGGTGCCGGAGCCGTGGGCGTTGACGTAGTCGACGGCGCCGGCGTCGAGGCGGGCCTCGTCGAGGGCGACGGTGATGGCCTCCGCCATCTCGCGGCCCTCGGCGCGCAGACCCGTCATGTGGTAGGCGTTGCCGCGGCTGGCGAAGCCGGCGATCTCCGCGTACACGTGGGCCCCGCGCCGGCGGGCGCTCTCCAGCTCCTCGAGGACGAGGACGGCCGAGCCCTCGCCGAGGACGAACCCGTTGCGGGTGGCGTCGAAGGGCCGGGAGGCGGTCTCCGGGTCCTCGTTGCTGGGCGAGGTGGCCTTGATGGCGTCGAAGCAGGCGACGGTGATGGGCGAGATGGGGGCCTCGGTGGCCCCGGTGACCATCACGTCGGCGCTGCCCTCGCGGATCAGCTCCACGGCGTGGCCGATGGAGTCCAGCCCCGAGGTGCAGCCGGTGGAGACCATGGAGACGGGCCCCTGCGCCCCGACGCGCCAGGCCACCTCGGCCGCCATCGAGCTGGGCACGAAGTAGTCGAACAGGTGGGGCACGGCGAGGGTGTGGTCGACCTGCCAGGTGGAGCCGCCCCTGCTCACCGCGTTGTACTCGGTGTCCAGGCCGGTGGTGCAGCCCACCGCGCTGCCGAGGGTGACACCCGTACGCGTCGGGTCCAGGGCCGCGGTGTCGAGCCCGCTGTCGCGCATCGCCTCGCCGGCGCTGACCAGCGCGAACTGGGCGGCCCGGTCCAGGCGTGCCACGTCCTCGGGGGTGAACCCGTGGGCGAGCGGGTCGAAGTCGACCTCGGCCGCGATGCGGGAGCGGAAGCCCGATGCGTCGAAGAGGCTGATGGCGCGGGTCGCGGTCCGGCCGGAGGTGAGCCGGGCCCAGTACTCCTTGGTGCCCACTCCCCCGGGTGCGACCACGCCGATTCCGGTGATGACGACGCGTCGGCTCATTGGGTGTCCTTCACGGTGAGTCCTTCTTCTGTGCTGGCTTCGGCGAGCCGCGACCGCACTGCCCTGCGCAGGGAGCCGATGACGGCGGCCACGTCCTCGTCGCTGAGCCCGGGGTGCAGGGGCAGGCGCACGGTGCGGTCGACGGCCCAGTCGCAGGCGGGGAGCCGGGCCGCCGGGGGCTCCTCTGCGGCGTCCTGGGCCCGGACCCGGTGCAGGGGGGCGTAGTGGGAGGTGGTGTAGATCTCCTCGGCGAGCAGGTCGCCGACGACCTTGTCCTTGATGGCGGGGTCCAGCTGCACCCAGTAGAGGCAGTGGGTGGACTCCTGGCCCTCGGGCAGCGGCGGGGGCGTCAGCAGCCCCTCGGTCCCGGCCAGCTCCCGGTCGTAGCGCTCCGCGATCAGCGTGCGCCGCTCCACCATCTCGGGGAGCCGGCGCAGCTGTACGTGGCCGATGGCCGCGGTCAGGTCGTTGCCGACGATGCCGCGGCCGTACTCGGGCAGGTCGGGCTCCCCCTGGCCGGGCGGCAGGGCGCCGTGGCCGAAGCTGCTGGCCCGGACGAGGCCGCGGTGCGCGAGGAGCCTGGTCCGGGCGGCCCGCTCGGGGTCCTTGGCGTACACCATGCCGCCGTCGCCGGTGACGATGACCCGGCCCGGGTCGAAGCTCCAGACGGCGAGGTCGCCGAAGGTGCCCGCGGGCAGGCCGTCGACGCGGGAGGCGACGGAGCAGGCGCCGTCCTCGATCAGGACGATGCCCCGTTCGCGGCAGCGCGCGGCGATGCGTACGACGTCGCCCGTGCGGCCGCCGTAGTGCAGCAGGAGGACGGCCCGGGTGCGGTCGGTGAGGACGGCCTCGATGTCCTCCAGTGCCGGGTTGAGCGTGCGGCGGTCGACGTCGCAGAAGATCGGGCGGCCGGCGCGGCCGGCGATGGCCTCGGCGGTGGCGGGCAGGCCGATGGAGGGCAGTACGACCTCGTCGCCGTCCTGGAGGTCGAGGGTCTCCACGGCCAGGTGCAGGGCGGAGGTGCCGGAGCTGGTGAAGACGACGTGCTCGGCGGGGATCCCCAGGTGCTCGGCGAAGGCCGCCTCGAAGGCCCTGGTCCGCCGCCCGCTGCCGAGCCGTCGGTCGTGGAACACCCCGGCGACCGCGTCGAGTTCCTCCGCTCCGACCTGGGGCTGAAACAGATTGATCATGGTCGCCTCTCACGTGCGGGTGTCCGTCCGAGCTTGTGAACAGCCGCTCGACGCCCGATGGAGGCCCGGTGGTCCGTAGGGGATGTGGCCCGGTCCGAGAGCCCTTCGAGTACCCCTCCATCGCGGTGCCCGATTCTCCGCGTGCGTCACCAGTCGAAAATCGTCGAGGAGTTCACATGCCGGACCAGGACCAGGACCAGACCAAGCGTGTTGCCGTTGTCACGGGCGCGACCAGCGGTATCGGCCTGGAAGTGGCCCGCACCCTGGCCTCCTCGGGCCACCGCGTCTTCATCGGCGCCCGGGACGCCGACAACGTCGCCCGGACCGTGAAGGAGCTGACCGCCGAGGGCCTCGAGGTCGACGGCGCGAGCGTCGACGTCCGCAGCGGGGAGGGCGTACGCGCCTGGATCGAGGCCGCCGTCGAGCGCTTCGGCACCATCGACGTGGTGGTCAACAACGCCGGCCGCTCGGGCGGCGGGGTCACCGCCGACATCACCGACGAGCTGTGGAACGACGTCATCGAGACCAACCTCAACAGCGTCTTCCGCGTCACCCGCGAGGCCCTGAACACCGGCGGGCTGCGCGCCAAGAACCGCGGCCGGATCATCAACATCGCCTCCACCGCGGGCAAGCAGGGCGTGGTCCTCGGCGCCCCCTACTCGGCCTCCAAGCACGGCGTGGTGGGCTTCACCAAGGCGCTGGGCAACGAGCTGGCCCCGACGGGCATCACCGTCAACGCCGTCTGCCCCGGCTACGTCGAGACCCCGATGGCCGAGCGCGTCCGCCAGGGCTACGCCGCCGCGTACAGCACCACCGAGGCGGCCGTCCTGGAGAAGTTCCAGGCCAAGATCCCCCTCGGCCGCTACTCCACGCCCCAGGAGGTCGCCGGGCTGGTGGGCTACCTGGCCTCCGACACCGCCGCCTCCATCACCTCGCAGGCCCTCAACGTCTGCGGCGGCCTCGGGAACTTCTGAGCACGCGCGTCCGATCACGACCCCCTGAACCCGAGGAGCAAGACCATGCCGCAGCAGGGCCTGCGCGAAGTGGAGCACGAGATCACCGTCTCGGCCCCGGCCGCCGCCGTGTACAGGTTGATCGCCGAGGTCCGGAACTGGCCGCGGATCTTCCCCCCGACCATCTACGTGGACCACGTCCCGCAGGGCGGGAACGAGGAGCGCATCCAGATCTGGGCCACCGCCAACGGCGAGCCCAAGAACTGGACCTCCCGCCGCACCCTGGACCCGGAGCGGCTCACCATCACCTTCCGCCAGGAGATCCCCGCGCCGCCCGTCGCCGCCATGGGCGGCACCTGGATCATCGAGCCGCTCTCCGCGTCCGAGTCCCGGGTGCGGCTGCTGCACGACTACCGGGCCGTGGGCGACGACCCGACGAGCCTGCTGTGGATCGACCAGGCCGTCGACCGCAACTCGCGCTCGGAGCTGGCCGCGCTGAAGACCAACGTCGAGCACGCCCACGCCACCGAGGACCTGACCTTCTCCTTCGAGGACACGGTGCGCGTCGAGGGCTCCGCGAAGGACGTCTTCGACTTCGTCAACGAGGCGGAGCTGTGGCCCGAGCGCCTGCCGCACGTGGCGGTCGTACGCCTCACCGAGGACACCCCCGGCCTCCAGGAACTGGAGATGGACACCCGTGCCAAGGACGGCTCCGTCCACACCACCAAGTCCTACCGGGTGACCTTCCCGCACGAGAAGATCGCGTACAAGCAGACGACCCTGCCGGCGCTGATGAGCCTGCACACCGGCTACTGGACCTTCGCCGAGGACGCGGAGGGCGGCCTCTTCGCCTCCTCCCAGCACACGGTCACCCTCAACACCGCCAACATCGCCAAGGTGCTGGGCCCCGAGGCCACCGTCGAGGACGCCAAGGCGTACGTGCGGACCGCCCTCAGCACCAACAGCACCGCCACCCTCAACCACGCCAAGGCATTCGCCGAGCAGCGGGCCCGCGCATGACCGAGGGGACGCCTCGGGTCTGGCTGGTCACGGGCGCCTCCCGGGGCCTGGGGCGGGCCGTCGCCGAGGTCGTCCTCGAGGCCGGTGACACGGTGGTCGCCACGGCCCGCAAGGTCGAAGCGCTCGACGGGCTCGTCGAGCGCTTCGGCGACCGGGTCCTGCCGATGCCCCTGGACGTCACCGACCGCTCGGCGGTGTTCGCCACCGTGGCCGAGGCCGGGGAACGGGCCGGACGGATCGACGTCCTGCTGAACAACGCGGGCTACGGGCTGGCCGGAGCCGTGGAGGAGGTCGACGAGCGGCAGGTGCGCGACCAGTTCGAGGTGAACTTCTTCGGCGCGCTGTGGATGTCGCAGGCCGTCCTGCCGCTGATGCGCCGCCAGGGCAGCGGCCACCTGCTCCAGATGTCCAGCATCGGGGGCGTGACCACCTACCCGAACCTGGGCATGTACTGCGCGAGCAAATGGGCCCTGGAGGCGGTCGGCGAGACCCTGGCCCAGGAGGTCGCGGGCTTCGGGATCAAGGTCACCCTCATCGAGGCGGGCGAGTTCCGGACCGACTGGAGCGCGAGTTCCATGGTGCGGGCCACGCCCATGGGCGCGTACGACTCCGTGCTCGCCCAGCGCCGGCACGGCCTGTCGGGGGCCTTCGCGCACCTCCAGCCCGGGGACCCGCGCCGGGCCGGTGTGGCGCTGCTGCGCCTGCTCGAGGCCGAGGAGCCCCCGCTGCGGGTGCTGCTGGGCACCGGCGCGGCGGACAGGGCCCCGGGCGTCCTGCGCGAGCGGCTGGCCGCCTGGGAGGAGTGGGACCCCCTGGCCCGGACCACGGACTTCCCGCCGCGGACCGGGCCGCAGGAGACCCTTTAGAGCCCGGCGGCGGCGCGCAGGGCGTCGACGCGGTCGGTGCGCTCCCAGGTGAAGTCCGGCAGCTCGCGGCCGAAGTGGCCGTAGGCGGCGGTCTGGGCGTAGATCGGCCGCAGCAGGTCGAGGTCGCGGATGATGGCCGCCGGACGCAGGTCGAAGACCTCGCCGATGGCGTCCTCGATCTTCTGGGCATCGACCTTGGCGGTGCCGAAGGTCTCCACGAACAGACCCACCGGCTCGGCCTTGCCGATGGCGTAGGCGACCTGCACCTCGCAGCGCGCCGCCAGACCGGCGGCGACCACGTTCTTGGCGACCCAGCGCATCGCGTACGCGGCGCTGCGGTCGACCTTCGACGGGTCCTTGCCGGAGAAGGCGCCGCCACCGTGACGGGCCATGCCGCCGTACGTATCAATAATGATCTTGCGGCCGGTCAGGCCGGCGTCACCCATCGGGCCGCCGATCTCGAAGCGCCCGGTCGGGTTGACCAGCAGCCGGTAGCCCGCGGTGTCCAGCTTGATGCCCTCCTGGGCCAGCTGCGCCAGCACGTGCTCCACCACGAACTCCCGGATGTCCGGGGCCAGCAGCGTGTCCAGCTCGATGTCGGCCGCGTGCTGGGTGGACACGACGACCGTGTCCAGCCGGACCGGCTTGTCGCCGTCGTACTCGATGGTGACCTGGGTCTTGCCGTCGGGACGCAGGTAGGGGATGGTCGCGTTCTTGCGGACCTCCGACAGCCGCCGGGACAGCCGGTGCGCGATGTGGATCGGCAGCGGCATCAGCTCGGGCGTCTCGTCCGTCGCGTACCCGAACATCAGTCCCTGGTCGCCGGCTCCCTGCTTGTCCAGCTCGTCGCCCTCACCCTCGACCCGCTGCTCATAGGCGGTATCCACCCCCTGCGCGATGTCCGGGGACTGCGCCCCGATGGACACCGAAACCCCGCAGGAGGCGCCGTCGAAGCCCTTCTTGGACGAGTCGTAGCCGATCTCGAGGATCTTCTCCCGGACGAGCTGGGCGATCGGCGCGTACGCCTTCGTCGTCACCTCGCCCGCGATGTGCACGAGACCGGTGGTGATCAGGGTCTCCACGGCCACGCGCGAGGTGGGGTCCACGCGCAGCAGCGCGTCCAGGATCGTGTCGCTGATCTGGTCGGCGATCTTGTCGGGGTGGCCCTCGGTCACGGACTCCGAGGTGAACAGACGACGGGACATGGGCGGCTTCCTCCTGTGTACGGCCGGAATGGCGACCGTCCCCGACCCCCCTCGAGAACGGCTCGACCGCCGCATGCACCCGGCCCCGCCCGCCCGCGATCTGCCGGAGACCGTCTCGCCCAGGAGGGGCGGGAAGGGGTCGATTTCAGCGTGACGAAGGCGGCAGGAGCATCGCGTCGTAGACCGGGGATTCGGGGGCATGCTTGATGCGACCGATGACCTCGTAGCCCCAGCGCGAGTACGCGGATCGGGCTGGCTCGTTGTCGATGATGCAAGTGAGCGTGGTCCACGGCTCGGCGCGCCCAGCCACCATCTCATCGTGCAGCGCCCGGCCAATGCCCTGGCTCGTGTGCTCCGGCAGGACCATCAGCTCCCGCAGCCAAAACACGTTCCCGGCCTCAGCCGCGTCGGTGACGTCGGGGGGCAGCTGATCGGTGAGGGAGGTCCACCAGGACCGGTCCGAGGCGAGGGTGACGCCGTGAACGTATCCGGCGAGGGCGCCGTCATCGAGATGGCCGGTGACGACCTCGAACCCTTCCATGTCGAAGGCGGCGGTGAGCCGCTCACCGTACGTCTCCACGGAGAAGAAGGAGTCACCGATGTACGGGGGGACGTCGTACACCTCTGCGTAGACGGCGAGGAGTTCGCCGGCCAGGGCGCGGGCCGCCGCCGGGGTATGGCGGGTGAAGGTGAGCTGTGGCGCGGTGCGATTGGTCATGTGGTTCCTTCCGTACTCGCTATGCGATCTGCGCGGCGATCAGGTCAGCTGTCTCCCGGGCTGACGGGCTCGGATTGCCGTGGAGCCTGTCTTTCACCAAGGTGAGTTGCCTCCGGTTGCGCGTAGAGAACTGTCCGCCCTGGATGAGCCTCAGCGACTCCCGCGCGGCTTCGGCGGTGCGGTCGAGTTCGTGGGCCTGGACGGCAGCATGGGCCAGGCGGGCAAGACACATGCCCCGGTTGCGGGAGTGCTCGATGTCCTGAAGGGCAGCGGACCGGTCAAGGAGCCGAACCGCTCGCTTGTGCTGGCCGAGATCAGAGCGGCACATACCCTCCAGGCAGACCAGTTCGGCTTCGTTGAGGAAGCCGGTCCACTCGGGCTCGCGGTCGCTGATGCCCTGATCGAAAGCCTGCCAGGCCCGCTTGATCGAATACGAAGCGTTCATCTCGTCCCCGAGCCGTGCATAGCCATGGGCCAGCCTGATCGCGAGGAGCGCAGCCACCCGGGGCGGAGCATCCCACCGGGCGGCATGGCGCTCGCCGGTGCGGGCGAAGCGGATCGCCTCGCGTGGCTTGCCGAGGTCCACGGACTGGCGGGCCATGTTCGACAGGGTACGGGTCGCCAATGGGTCGTCGCCCGAGATCATCGCGGTGTTCAGGGCCTCGGAGAAGTACACCCTCGCTTCGGTCTGCTGCTCAGCGTCGTAGCAGAACCACCCCAGTGACGTGGTGAGCTGCCCAGCGATGGTGTGGAGGTCCTGACCGATGTCGTCGGTGTAGACGCCGTGGTCTATCACGTGGTGGACCCAGGACAGGTGCATCTTGGCCGTGCGCCAGAGCCGGTCCCCGCCGAATCGCTGGTCGATGGCATCGAGGTCGGTGGCGGTCTCGGTCAGGAGGTCGATCTCGTCGCGGCCGATGCGGAGTTCGGTGGCGGCACGGGCGGATGAGGGGCTGAGCCAGGGCAGGCCGATCACGGCCGCGCCAGCACCCAGGGCTGTTCGTCGGTCCACAGGCGGGATCACCCCCGTAGTCCCGGCAGGCTGTCAAACATGCCCTCCCGGCTACCAGGGAAGCCGAGGGCCTCCGGACCGCAGCCGAACGCCGCCCTCAGCGCGGTTGCCTGGTCGGGGCGCGGCCATGGGGGGTTCTTCGACTCCCACGCACGGTAGGTTCGCACGCTGATCGCATACCCGGGCCGGCCGAGCGCTGCGGCCCCGGCCTTCGAGATTTCCTCAGCGGCCTTCTCCTGGGAGAACCACCACTTCGCGGTTCTGGCCACGAACAGCCTCTCGTTGGCGGGCGTCCGCATGACATCGCTCCTGTCGGTAGGGCCGTAACACAACGTAGCCAGAACCGGCCGTCCGATGCACATGGTGCGGCGATTTCCCTACGATCCACGCCGCCGGTGCCACCGAACTGCCGCTGGACTTCCGCTCTGCTGCCTCGCCGGTGTCGCCCGCCGGCGAGAGGCTGAAGCAACACCCGCTGACGACGGTAGGGAGCACCCCGTGACGAGCCCGACCCCCCGCGGCGTACTGAGCCTCGACACCCCGGACATCCCGGGCATCGGCATCGCCGCGGTGACCCAGCCCAGTGACGACCTCCTCGCCCGCGCGCAGGTCGGCTTCGAGCGTTTCACCGGCGGCGCCGAGGCCCAGTCCGATGAGTGAGCAGTACGAGTACGTCCCGCACCGGCTCCTGCGCCGCCGGGTCCGCGACATCGCCTCTGGCACGGAGGGCGAGCTGATGGCCGTGGTCAACGAGAACGTCTCGGACTCCGTCGCCCATGAGCACTGGGTGGAGCTGGCCTACATCCGGGCCGCGTCCGGCCGCGAGTTCACCACCGCCGTCGACAACGTCGAGCCGGCCTGGTCCAGCTGACCTCCACTGACCCCTGTACACGACCTAGGGAGACTCATGTCCAGTCCGACCCCGCCCCCTCCGTGCAGCACCAAGCCGGGCATCCCGCCGACCCCGGCACTTCGCGAGGCCCGTCGGCTGCTTTCCGACGCCCAGTTCAACGACGTCCGCGCCACCGTCCTCGACAACAACCCCGGCATGGCGCCCGATATGGCCGGGCGCCTCGTGGTCGAGGCCCTCAAGTTCGTAGCAGCGGCTTCCCCGTTCCCCACGGTGCGCATCGCCCCGACCCGCGAGGTCGACGAAGGGTGGCACGCGCTGATCCTCCACACCCACCTGTACGCGTCGCTGTGCAGCGGTCTGGGCCGGACCGTCCACCACTACCCCGAGCGCCCCGACCCGTCCCGCCACGACCCGGACGTCCTTACGCGTACGGTCGCCCTGATCGAGCAGGCCGGGTACACGCCCGACCGTGAGCTGTGGACGGGTCCGAACCGGTCGCTCGTCACCGTCGCGGCGAACTGCTCGCACACCCCCGTTCCGGGCGGGTGCGGCCCGATCAACCCTGGCGGGTGCGCGACGCACGGCGGCGGCGAGGGGGAATAGGCTCCCCCCACGCACGACGGAAGGGTGAGGGCATGGACGCGGAATGCGCTCGGAAGGTGGCAGCCCTGCTCAGGGTGCTGGGTGTTCCCGGGGTAGTGGCACCAGAAGACCCCGAGAACCCCGGCGGACTCTGGCGGGTGTACGACACGGCCGACCCCGATACTCGCCGGGATGTCTCTGCCGGAACCAGAGCCGCCATCGAGGCGGCCGTCCAGCCGCCAGATGTTCTCCGCGACCTCGAGGCGTCCTTCCAGGAACGCAATCCCGTCCCTCCGCACAGCGCCTACCGAGGGCCCACCCGGGGCTTCGTCATCCCCCGCGCGAGCTAGGAGTCCCGCGGAGACCCCGGCCGGTCCCCTTTCCGGCCGGGGGCACGCCACCACCGGCGCGAGTGCCGTTCCGGGCCGGCGTCCGTACCAGGCCACAGGGTGACGACTCCTAGCGGGCGTCCAGCCGCCCTGGACCGGCGGCGGGCAGGGTGCCCTCGTTGTCCTGTACACGGAACAGCCGGATCCCGAGCGCGCTCTCCCCCGCTGTGGCCGGGCAGGCCGTACCCGAGCCGGGAGAGCACGTATGAGCCAGTCCCCGCACCGCACGGTCACGGTGATCGGCGCGGGCACGATCGGCCTGGGCTGGATCACCCTGTTCCTGGAGTACGGGCTGCACGTGCGGGTCAACAGCCGGCGCCCGGACGCCCCGAGGATCGTCACCGAGGCCCTGCGGCGGTGCGCCGCGCACCTGCCGGAGGGGGCCGACGGGCGGCTCGGCTTCGAGCCGGACCTGGAGCGGGCCGTCGAGCGGGCGGACGTGGTCGTGGAGAGCGTGCCGGAGGACCTGGAGGTCAAGCAGGCCCTGTTCGCGCGCGTCGGCGAGGCCGCGCGCGCCGAGGCGCTGCTGCTGTCCTCCACCTCCGCCCTGCACCCCGACAGCCTGGGCGCCCGGATGGCCGACTCCGGCCGGCTCGTGGTGGCGCACCCCTTCGACCCGCCGTACGTGGTGCCGCTGGTGGAGCTGGTGCCCGGTGAGCTGACCGCGCCGGAGGCCGTACGGGAGGCCGTCGCGTTCTTCGAGTCCCTGGGCCGGGTGCCGGTGGTGCTGCGCCGGCCGATCCCGGCGTTCGCGGCCGCCCGGCTGCAGTCCGCGCTGCTGCGCGAGTCCGTGTACCTGGTGCGCGAGGGGGTCGTCTCCGCCGAGGAGCTCGACCGGGTGGTCACGCACTGCGTCGGGCCGCGCTGGGCCGCGGCGGGCCCGTTCCTCGCCTCCCGCCTGGACCGGGAGCGGCCCCCGCTGGACGAGGCCGTCCGCGCCTTCCTGGGCGAGCAGGCGGAGCGGGCCTACGGGGCGGTGTCCCGCGAGGCGCAGCTGCGCGAGCGCGACGCCCGCCAGGCCCGCGTGGTCCGCGCCCTGCCGCAGGACACCCCGTAGACCGTCTCTTCGGATCAGACCGGGTCAGGCCCCGGCGCGCGCCACCGCCGGCTCCCGGCGGGGGGCCGGGCTGAGCAGGCCCACCTGGAGCTGCTTGAGCTCCGGGGAGGGCTCCAGGCCCAGTTCGTCGGCGAGCAGCCTGCGCACCTTCTGGTAGGCCTGGAGGGCCTCCGCGCGGCGGCCGGCGGCGCCGAGCGCCCCGATGAGCCGGCTGTGGAACCACTCGTTGAGCGGGTAGTCGTTGATGAGCTTGCGCAGCTCGGGGATGGACTCGCGGTGCCGGCCGAGCCGCTCCTGTGCCTCGATGCGGGTCTCGAAGGCCCTGATGCGCAGTTCCTCGAGGTGCACGATGTGTCCGGCGAGCACGTCGCCGGCGGGGAAGTTCGACAGGGCGGGCCCGCGCCAGAGGTCGAGTGCCTGGCGGACCGTGCGCAGGGCCCTGAGCGCGTCGTCCTCGGCGAGTTCGTGGCGGGCCCGGGTGACGAGCCGCTCGAAGATGCGGATGTCGACCTCGGAGTCGTCGACCTGGATCGCGTAGCCGGGCGGGCTGGTGACGATCAGGCAGCGGTCGGCGGGTACCAGCTCCTCCTGGGTGAACATCCGGCGGGCGTGGTAGACGTACGTCTGGAGCGTGGTGACGGCGCTGCGCGGGGGGTTCTCGCCCCACAGCTCCCGGATGAGGGCCTCGGCCGTGACGATCTCCCCGGGCCGGGTGAGGAGCAGCGCGAGCGTCTGGCAGACCTTGGGGGTTCCGGGCTGGTAGGTCCTGCCGTCGTCGGTGACGATTTCGAATGGGCCGATGAGATTGAAGCGCATGGAAGATGACTCCTCATCAGCAAGGACAGCGATCGCCTGGAATTATCAGAAGTCTCTTGTGTGACGAATACGCACGTCAACCGGCGGTGTGTCAGGACGTGGTCAATCTGCGTCAGAATTGAGCCACCTGCTGGCCGGTTATTCCTCGACCCGTCAGGGAAATGCGAAAAGACGGCCGCCCCGCCGGAATTCTCCGGCGGGACGGCCGTCGTCATTCGACCGGCTTTCCCTTACTCACCGAGCAGGTAGCGGATGTGCTTGACCAGCTCGCCGATGTCGTCGCGCAGCAGGCTGTAGTGGTCGGCGTCGAGGTCGATGACCGTCGGCGGCTCGGCCGAGTAACCGCTGGCGTTCTCGAGGAACGAGTAGTCGTCGCCCTCCGCCTTGAAGATGCTGATCGGCGCCTGGAGGGTGCGCTCGGCCAGCTCGCGGAACGAGTACTCGAATTCGTAGGTCTGGCCCACGACCGAGATGATCCGCTTGGCGAGGTCGACGTCGATGCCCTTGAGCTCGCTGATGAACTCGGCGAAGGACGCCTCGTCCGTCACGGTCTCCAGGCACGTGTCCAGGTCCGGGCCGGAAATGGTGCCGGTGAACACGGAGAAGAGGATCGTCGTGTAGGCGCGGTTGGCGAAGGAGGCCTCACGGCCCCACACCTTGCCGTTCTCGGCGCGCACCTTCGGCGAACCCGGGGCGATCAGGAAGAGGTTCTCCACCTTCTCGCCCGCCTGCTCCAGCTGGAAGGCGGTCTCGAAGGCCACGCGGGCGCCGAAGGAGTAGCCCCACAGGGTGTAGGGACCGGCCGGCTGGAGCTCCTTGATGGCCTCGATGTCCGCCTTGGCCATCTCGACGATGGTCTCGTACGGGGTCTCGCCCTCGTTGATGCCGTGGGACTGGACGCCGTAGAACGAGCGGCCGAGACCGATCTCGCCGGCCAGGGTGCGCAGGTTCATCGGGTAGCCGCCCAGGCCCGGCCAGCACAGCACCGGCTTCTGCTTGCCGGTCTCCGCGTGCAGGCGCACCAGGCGCGAGGACTCCTGGGCGACCTCGCGCTCCAGGCGGCGGGCGAGCTTCTCGACGGTCGGGGACTCCAGGACGGTCTGCAGCGGCAGGGAGACGCCCAGGCGCGAGTTGAGCTCGCGGACGAGGCCGACGGCGATCAGCGAGTTGCCGCCCGACTCGAAGAAGTCGTCCTGGACCGAGACGCTCTCGCGGCGCAGGGCCTTGCCCCAGACCTCCGCGATCTCCTTCTCGGTCTCCGTGCGCGGGGCGACGAAGGGACGCTCCACCAGCTCGGCGTTGACCTGGTCGGAGACGGCCAGCGCCTTCGCGTCGATCTTGCCGTTGGCGGACAGCGGCAGCCGCTCGAAGACCACGACCCGGTTGGGGATCATGTAGTCCGGCAGGAAGCTGACGAGGTCGTCGCGGATCAGCTCCGCCGGACCGCGCATGTGGACGCTGTCCTCGCGCATGCCCTCGTGGCCGAGCTGCTCGTCGCTGACGCGGCCGCCGACGAAGAAGTACGACGGACCGGTCTCGAGGCCGTTGGCCTGGAGGACGGAGTCGATGCGGCGCGAGGCCGGCAGCGGGTTGCCGGTCTTGGAGCTGTAGCCGGAGGACATGAAGCCCAGGCCCAGGCCGTTCATCATCAGGTGCTGGAGCTTCTTGCCGAGGGTGACGTAGTGCAGCCACTCCTCCGGCGCCCGGCTGACCACGCTGATGCCGAAGCTGGCGGCCTGGTACACCGACTGGTTGATCGCGATGACCTGCTTCTTGAGGACGATGTCGTCCGAGAAGCGGGTCAGCTTGCCGTCCGCGTAGCGGTACTGGCCCTCGGGGAGGGTCGCGACCTTCCCGCCGTGCGTCTGGACGTAGACCTCGGCGTGGTCCTCGCGCTCGCCCGCGTGCGGGACGAGCTCGAAGGTGCCCAGGTAGTAGTCCTCGTCGGCCACGTCCAGGACCTCGCGGACCGCGGGCTCGAAGGAGTGGTCGCGGATGTCGAGGCCGTAGGACGGCAGCACCTGCTCGAAGAGGCCGACGATGTGGCCGGTCTCGATCTCCAGGACTTCCTGGATGTTGTTCTTGTAGACCGGCTCGATGCCGCTCTTCTTGCCGATGAAGTGGATGTGCGCGGTGGGCTTGCCGGTGGCGGCCTTCTCGCTGATGAGGACGAGCTGGTGGCGGACCGGCTGGTAGTAGTAGTAACCGGGCTTCAGACCGCCGACGCCCTCGAGCTCGAAGTACATCTGCGTCGCGTACAGGGCGCCCGGCGAGGCGTAGCCGTACTTCGGGAGCAGCCGCTCCTCGCTGAGGTACTGGCCGAACCAGCGCAGGATCTGACCCAGCTCGGACGGGGCCAGGTCGGCCGCCTTGCGCGAGTAGGCCGCGGTGACCTTCGCGCCGAGGAGGCCGAGCAGGTCCGCCTCGGTGACCGCGCCGCCCTCGTAGAAGCGGTACGTCTTGCGGGCGAACACCCGGGCGCGCTGCTCGGGGGTGGGCTCGGCGCCCTCGAGGTCGAAGGCCTTGCGGCCGGCGAGCTCCGCGTCGTCGCGCAGGCCCGGGTTGGACAGCTGCGCCTTGACCTGGAGCTTGCTCTTCTTCGACGCGTGGTGGGAGCCGTGGTTGCCCTGGTCCATCAGGGCGGCTTCCTTCTCGCTCAGCTCGACGCAGGCGATCAGGTTCTGGAAGCCGGTGCGGCCGTCGTTCTTGACGATGACCGCGGCGTTGCGGACCCAGTCGTGGTTCTCGATCGCCAGGGATATCTCGTCCAGCTCGACGCGGTAGCCGCGCAGCTTGACCTGGTTGTCGGCGCGGCCGGCGAACTGCACGGTGCCGTCCGCGTTCCACTGGCCCAGGTCGCCCGTCTTGTACAGGCGGGTGGGCTCGGCGCCCTCCTCGAGCTCGATGTCGAGGAAGCGCTCGACGGTCAGGTCGGGGCGGTGCAGGTAGCCGCGCGCCAGCTGGACGCCGCCGATGTACAGCTCGCCGATCTCGCCGACGCCGACCGGCTTGAGGGTCTCCTTGTCGAGGATGTGGTAGGTGGTGCCGTGCACCGGGGCGCCGATGGAGATGGACTGCGGTCCCTCGTCCAGGTCGGCGGGCTCCACCACGAAGGAGGACGAGTTGATGGTGGTCTCGGTCGGCCCGTAGACGTTGATCAGGGCCCGGCCGGGCATCTCCTGCGTGGTCTGGATCGCCAGCAGGCGGGAGAGTGCCTCGCCACCGCTGAAGATCTGCTGGAGGGAGACGCACTCGGGGAACTTCTCGGTGTCGATCAGGCCCTGGAGCAGGGTCGGGACGCACTGGAGGGTGGTCACGTTGTGCTTGACGATGGTCTCGATGAGGCCCTCGGGGTCGGCGTAGACGCCGGGGGCGCCCATGACGACGGTGGCGCCGTTGGCCGGGGAGAGGATCTCCCACTGGGCGGCGTCGAAGCTCATCGGGGTCTTCTGCAGGATGACCTTGCTGCGGTCGATCGCGTAGGTCTCGCGCAGCCAGCCGAGCTGGTTGACGATGCTGCGGTGCTCGATCATCACACCCTTCGGCTTGCCCGTGCTGCCGGAGGTGTAGATGACGTACGCGAGGGTGTCCGGGCGGGCGCCCTCGATGGCGGGGAGCTCGTGGCCCTCGGGCAGGACGAAGGCCTCGGAGTCGCGCAGGGTGACGACCCTGACGTCCTGCGGGGCCAGTTCGCGCAGCCGGGACACCAGGCGCTGCTGCGCCAGGATGATCTTCGCCTGGCTGTTCTCGATCATGTAGCGGAGCCGGTCCTCGGGGTACTCCGGGGACAGCGGCAGGTAGGCGGCGCCGGCGCCCAGGATGCCCCACGCTCCGACCATCAGGTCGATGGACGGCTCGACGAAGAGGCCGACGCAGTCGTCCGCGGACACGCCGAGGTGTCTCAGGTACTCGGCCAGGGCCGAGCTCCTGGAAGCCAGCTCACGGTAGGTCAGCTTCTCCTCCCGGTAGGCGACGGCGATCGCCTCGGGGTGCTCGGCCACTCTCTCGGCGAGCAGGTCGGGCAACGTCTTGGTGCCGCGCAGGGTGGGCTCGAGCACGCTGGTCTCCTGAAGAGTCATTTCCCGCTTCCTTACGTTCCGTTTGTGGCGCAGCGCGGGCGCGGTCCAACGCCCCCGCGGCCGGGCTCCTGCGTGGAGGCGAGCCCGGTGTGCGACACCTCACCGCGAGCGTGGGGGTGGTGTCCGCACGGGGCGGACACCGCGGAAGCGGTGGGCGTCACAGTGGCCGAGGCGACTGCTCGGCCGGAATGAACAGAAGAACTGAGGGGCGCAAGGGCAAAGCCTCACCACCCGGAAAGACCGGAACGGCGCGGTGCGTGCGGCCGCCTCCCCCTACGGACGGACGGGCCCTCGTCGGCCCGTCCGTCCGGGCGATCACCGGCTCTGCAGGAGCCGGGTTACTGATCCGTTCTCGAACACCTCGCGTGAGGCACCCGCGATGAGCGGGGCGATCGACAGGACGGTGACCTTGTCGATTCCCAGCGCTCCGGGCACCGGCAGGGTGTCCGTGAAGACGAACTCGCTGACGCGAGAGGTCTTCAGGCGGTCCGCCGCGGGGCCCGAGAGCACCCCGTGCGTGGCCGCCACGATGACGTCCCGAGCACCCTGCGCGAACAGGGCGTCGGCGGCGGCACAGATCGTGCCACCGGTGTCGATCATGTCGTCGACCAGGACGCAGACCCGGTCTCGGACCTCGCCGACCACCTCGTGGGCCGTGACCTGGTGGGCCACGTCCTTGTCGCGCCGCTTGTGCACGATGGCCAGCGGCGCGCCCAGGCGGTCGCACCAGCCGTCCGCCACCCGCACGCGGCCGGCGTCGGGCGAGACGACGGTGAGGGCCTCGCGGTCCACCTTGGAGCCGATGTAGTCCGCGAGGACCGGCATGGCGAACAGGTGGTCCACCGGACCGTCGAAGAATCCCTGGATCTGGTCGGCGTGCAGATCGACCGTCAGGATCCGGTCCGCGCCGGCGGTCTTGAGCAGGTCCGCCACCAGGCGGGCCGAGATGGGTTCCCGGCCGCTGTGCTTGCGGTCCTGGCGCGCGTACCCGTAGAACGGCAGGATCACCGTGATGCTGCGCGCCGAGGCCCGCTTCAACGCGTCGATCATGATGAGCTGTTCCATGATCGACTTGTTGATCGGGGCCGTGTGGCTCTGGATCACGAAGCAGTCCGCACCGCGCACGGAGGCGTGGTAGCGGATGTAGATCTCGCCGTTGGCGAAGTCGATCGCCTTCGTCGGGACCAGCTCCGTGCCCAGCTCGGCCGCGATGGCCTCGGCCAGCTCGGGGTGTGCGCGCCCCGAGAAGAGCAGCATCTGTCCGGAGTCGCTCACGCGGCGCCGGCTTCTTCGAGCGTCGGGTAGTCCGTGTAGCCGGTGTGGTCGCCGCCGTAGAGCTTGGTCTGGTCGGCCTCGGCCAGCGCGGCGCCGGTGCGGATGCGCTCCGGCAGGTCCGGGTTGGCGACGAAGGACGCGCCGAAGGCGACGGCACAGGCCACGCCGGTCTCCAGGGCCTCGGTGGCGATCTCGGCGTTGACGACGACGCCGTTCTCCGGGTGGGGGCACAGGATGATCGTGCCGGTCCACTGCGCGCGCAGGGCCGCGATGTGGTCGCGGTTGCCGCCCTCGAGGATGTGCAGGAAGGCGATGGGCGGCAGGGCCGCGACGAGCGCCTCGTAGATGGCGTGGGTGTCGCCCTCGACGATGTCGTTGTACGGGTTCGACGGCGAGATGCGCACGCCGACGCGGTCGGCGCCGATGCGCTCGGAGACCGCCTCGATCACCTCGATCGCGAAACGGACGCGGTTCTCGACCGAGCCGCCGTACTGGTCGGTGCGCTGGTTGGAGTTCTCCGCCAGGAACTGGTGGAGCAGGAAGCCGTTGCCCGCGTGGACCTCCACGCCGTCGAAGCCGGCCTCGATGGCGAGCTCGGCGGAGTCCGCGAACTCCTTGACGATCGCGGCGATCTCCTCGACCGTCAGGGCGCGCGGCTCCGGGTAGGCCAGCGGGCCCTCGGGGCCGTAGGCCTGGCCGGCGGCGGTGACGGCGGACGGGGCGACCGACTGGTGACCGCTCGGGTACAGCGAGGGGTGGCCGATGCGGCCGCAGTGCATGATCTGCGCCACGATCAGGCCGCCGCGGGCGTGCACGGCCTCGGTGACCGGCTTCCAGGACGCGGCCTGCTCCTGCGAGTGCAGACCCGGGCTGTTGCCGAAGCCCTGGCCGGTGACGCTGGGCTGGATGCCCTCGGTGATGATCAGGCCCGCGCCCGCGCGCTGACCGTAGTAGGTGGCCATCAGATCGGTGGCCAGGCCCTCGGCGGTGGCCCGGTTGCGGGACATGGGTGCCATGACCACTCGGTTGCTCAGGGCCAGCTTCCCCAGAGTGACCGGCTCGAACAGCTTCTCGGACATGTGTGTCTCTCCAGACTGAGGTCAACGCGTGGTGCGGTGGTGGTTCAAGAGGGGCTAGCGGCCCGCGAGCTCGGCGAGGTGCTTGGAGTGCGCGACGGCCAGGCGGCCGGCCGCCTCGGCGCAGGAGGCGAGGACGGCCATGTTGGCCTTGGCGGAACGGCCGTCCGTGGCGGCGTCGACCGCCCGCATCAGGTACTTGGTGATGGCCTGGCCCGAGACGCCGTCACGGGTGGCCTCGGCGACGGCGGCGCGGATGGCCGTGTCCACCTCGACGGAGTCGATGGCGTCCTCTTCCCTGACCGGGGTGGTGATCAGGAAGGAGCTGTTGTTGCCGAGGGCCCAGTGGGCCTCGACGGCGCGGGCGATGACCTGCTCGTCGTCCAGGCGGTGGGGCGCCTTGTGGCCGCTCGTACGGCAGTAGAAAGCGGGGAAGTCGTCCGAGCGGTAGGCGACGACGGGGACGCACTGCGTCTCCAGGTACTCGAGCGTCAGACCGAGGTCGAGGATCATCTTCGCGCCCGCGCAGACGACGGCGACCTTGGAACGGGTGAACTGGATCAGGTCCGAGGACACGTCCCAGGTGTCCTGGGCGCCCCGGTGCACACCGCCGATGCCGGCGGACGAGAAGAACGGGATCCCCGCGAGCTCCGCCGCCACGACCGAGGAGGCCACGGTGGTGGCACCCAGGCCGCCCTGCGCGAGGACGACGGGCAGGTCCCGGCTGGACACCTTGGGGATGTTCGGCAGGGAAGCGAAGCGCTCGATGTCGGAGTCCGACATGCCGACGCGGATCTCGCCGGCCTCGATGCAGATCGTCGCGGGCACCGCGCCGCCGGCCCGTACCGCGTCCTCCACCTTGCGGGCGGTGGCGGCGTTGTCCGGGTAGGGCAGGCCGTGCGTGATGACGTTGCTCTCGAGGGCGACGACGGCCGCGCCGTCGTGGAGGGCCTCGCGGACCTCCTCGGTGTAGACGACGGGGATGCCGCTGCTTGCGCTCATCGGGGTGTCTCTCAACTCTCGTTCCAGTAGCCGGGCCGCTTGACCAGCAGGTCCGGGCGGGCCGCTATCTCGGCGAGGACCTGGGTGTCCCAGTCCTCCGGTGTGACCGGCTCCAGGGAGATCGAGACGGTTTCCTCGCCGGTGGCGAAGGTCCGCGTCACGGCGGCGGTGACCGCCTCGTCGATCGCCCTCAGCTGCTCGGCCGTGAAGTCCCGCGGGTAGTGCCTGACGTGGATGTGGGGCACGGACTCGGTCCTTTCACGGGCTGTGTGGGGGGTGGGTGGTGGGAGGCACACCGCGGACGGGGGAGGCCGCGGTGTGCCACCACCGTTCCCCGCCCTGCTCCGGGGGAAGGCCGGACGGGGAGTTGCGGGCGGGACTCCGTCGCGTTACGCCTTGACGGATTCCCGCCGGGTCTCTTCGGCCGGCTCGGGCTCGGGCTTCTTCCTGCCCGGCCTCGGCTGTGCCACGACCACCGCCGCGACCACCGTCAGCGCTCCGACGATCTGGAGCGGCGAGAGCGACTGGTCGAGGACGAAGTAGCCGAGCAGGGTGGCCGCCAGGGGCGAGGCGAAGCTGAGGAAGGAGACGGCCAGGGCGGGCAGCCGCTGCACGCCGCGGAACCAGATCGCGTAGGCGAACAGGGCCCCGATGATGCCCAGGTAGGCGAAGCCCCAGAGGTTCTTGGCGGTGATCTCGCCCGGCAGGCCCTCGCCGATCAGCGCGACCGGCAGCAGGACCAGGCCGCCGACGGTGAGCTGCCAGCCCGTGAAGGGCAGCAGGCCCACGCCTTCGGGGCGGCCCCAGCGCTTGGTCAGCACGATGCCGGAGGCCATGCTGAGCGCGCCCAGCAGACCGGCGATGACACCGGTGGCGTTGAGCCCGGCGTTCGGCTGGAGGACGAGCAGGGCCACGCCGGCCGCGCCGAGGGCGCAGGCGACCAGGTGGATCCGCTTGATCTTCTCCTTCAGCAGCACGGCGCCGAGCAGCAGCACGATCATCGGCTGGATGGACATCACCAACGCCGCGACGCCGCCCGGCAGGTGGTAGGCGGCCACGAAGAGCAGGTAGAAGAAGGCGCCGATGTTCAGCACGCCGAGCACCAGGGCGCGCCACCACCAGATGCCCTTCGGCAGCACCCGGCCGATGAGCACCAGGATCAGGCCGGCGGGCAGGGCGCGGAGCAGCGCGGACAGCAGGGGCCTGCCCTCGGGCAGCAGCTCCGTGGTGACCAGGTACGTGGACCCCCAGATCGCCGGGGCGAGCGCGGTGAGCGCGGAGTCCGCGAGCGTACGGCTGCTCTTCATCAGGCCACTGCCGAGTCGGTCGTGCCGAAGTAGCGGTCGCCGAAGTCGCCGATGCCCGGGATCATGAACGCGTTCTCGTTGAGGCGCTCCTCGATCGACGAGGTGACGATCTTGATCTCCGGGTACTTGGCGTGGACGGCCGCGATGCCCTCGGGGGCGGCGAGGAAGTTGACGAAGACGATGTTCTTCGCGCGCACGCCGGCCTCGAGGAGGACCTCGATGGCCGCGTTGGCGCTGCCGCCGGTGGCGAGCATCGGCTCCAGCAGGAGGATGTGCCGGTCGGCGATGTCCTCGGGGAAGTTGCTGTAGTAGAGGTGCGGGAGCTTGGTGGTCTTGTTCCGCTGGATGAGCATCTTGCCGACGGTGATGTCAGGGATGACCTGGCGCAGCTCGTCGAGCATCGAGTCACCGGCCCGGATCACGGGCACGGCACACAGCTGGGGACCGAGCTTCAGTCCCTCGAACGTCTCTCCGACCGGCGTGATGGCCTCGTGCTTGTCGAACGGCAGCTGGTCGAGCGCCGATTCGAGAAGGAGACGGATGATGCGCCGGGAGTAGAACACGAAGTCCGCGCGGGAGGCTCTGCGGTCACGGATGATCGTGTGCATGGCGCGCAGCTGGTTGGTCTGCGGCAGCGGGTGGACATTGTGGTGGCCGGTCGCCATGAGAAACCTGCTTCTCGTCGGTCGTGAGACGGGCTGCGGCCGGGCCCGGGGCCCTGTGGGGCCCCGGGGGCCGCAACCGTGTGGTCGGGTGCCGGGATCAGCCGTTGGCGATCTCGGCGAAGGCCTTGCGCGACTCGGCCACGAACTTCGCCACCTTCGCGCGGTCCTTGCGGCCGTCGGGGCCCTCGAGGAGGCTGTGGGCGTCGACGGCGGCGGGCTTGACGAAGCGGATCGCGTCGGCGACGTTCTCCGGGCTCAGGCCGCCGGCCATCATCAGGGGCTTCGGCGAACGGCGCACGAGCTCCGCGCTGACGTTCCAGTCGTGGGTGAGACCGGTGGCGCCCTTGGCGCCGGTGGCCGGGTTGAAGGTGTCGGTGATGAACATGTCCACCGAGTCGGCGACGTCGTCGACGAGCTGGAGCAGCTCCTCGGCGTTGTCCTCCTTCACGACCAGGCTCTTGAGGACGTACAGGTCGGGGCGGTTGGCCTTCAGCTTGCGCAGCTGCTCCGGCTCGACGTCGCCGTGGAGCTGGACGGCCTTGACACCGAGCTGGGTGGTGAAGGCGCTGATCTCGTCAGCGTCCGTCATGTAGCTGATGAGGACGCCCGCCTGAGGGGCGGCCAGGCCGGCGATGATCTCCGTGGCCGCGGCCTCGGAGATGTCGTCCTTGCCCGACGGGAGGCGGAGCGGGAAGCCGAACCAGTCGCAGCCTTCCTCGGCCAGGAGCTTGGCCTCTTCGGCGTCGATGATTCCGGCGACCTGCACCAGGTCCTTCACGTCACTCATGTGTGTTCCTTTTCGGGATGAATCAGATGAATCAAACAGATATCGGGAGACCGAGTGGACGTGTCCCGGTATGACGGATTTCGTTACACGTCTCGGGATGCTCACCAAAAGCCTCGTAGGTACCGATCCGTGGGTCAACGGGCTCTATGTCAGATCCGCGTCAACCTTCTTCAGATCTCTGTCAGAGCCCGTCGCAACCCGGCCAACGGCCGTGTCGCGGGCGAGCAGGCACTCCTCCAGGAAGGACAGGACCCTCAGGTGGTAGGTGCGGGCGGCCCAGCCCAGACTGATGTTGTGCCCAGCATGGGCCTGCCGGGCCACCTCTGTGGAGGCCCCGGTCAGCGGAGTCAGCAGTTCCTCCAGCGCCTCCCCGTCATGCCTCCACCACTGCTCCTGTTCGGCGAATGTGAAGCGGACGGGCACCCCCACCCCGGCCGCTACGGCGGGGTACATTTCCGGCCACCACAGCGTCTCCCGCGCCTCCACGGCGGGGACCGGCCGCAGCAGGTCCTGCCCGAGCCGGAAGGCGCCCGGCGGGTAGAACCGCAGCGCCCCCCAGTACCGGCGCCACGACCCCGGCAGGTCCGGGCCGTCCGGCTGCCAGGGCCGGACGGCCCAGCGCCGGCCGAGGCCCGAGAGGTCCACGCCGAGCGGTACGAGGGGGCCCCGGGCGGCGGCCGCCGCCGCGAGCGCGATACGACCGCCGCCCGAGTGGGCCACGAGGAAGAGGCCCGCGCCGAGTTCACGGCCGCGGACGAAGCCCTCCAGGGCCGCGAGCAGCGTCGCGGTCTGCCCCGCCAGGTCCTGCCCCTCGGGCAGGGCGGCGGCGGAGGCCCCGTACCCGGGCCGGTCCAGGGCGAGTACGGCGTACCCCTGGGCGGCGGCGAGCTCCAGCAGCGACAGCCCGGGCCGGGCCCGGCTGTCGAAGTAGCCCGCGCTCATCCCCGAGCCGTGCAGGGCCACCAGCACCGCCCGGGGTACGGGCTGCGCGGGCAGGGCCAGCAGCCCCGACAGCGGGATCCCGCCGGCGTCGAGGGTGACGGGCCGGACCGGGGGCACGCCGCAGGGCGGCACAAGGGCCATGAGGGGGTTCTCCAGGAGGGTCAGGACGGTCGGGCCGGCGGGGTGCGCCGGGCCAGGGCGACGGCCAGTCCCCAGGCGGCCCGGCGGCGCAGCAGCGTCGTCAGGGGCGGCGCGGGGTACGGCCGGGAGAGGCGCGGGAGTTCGCGTACGGGCTCCCGCGCGGGGACCCAGTAGCCGGCGATCTGCACGGCGTTCATCCGGTGCTCACAGCCGGACTCCGGCGAGCTCGGGCAGGCGTACGCCGGAGTCCCACACGACGTGGAAGGCGACGTGGCTCAGCCGCCAGCCGTCCGGCGTGCGCACCGCGCGGGCCTCGGTGTGGCCGCCGACCTCGAAGTGGGCCGCGCCCGCCGCGCCGGCGTGGTGGACGTGGGTGGTGAGCTGCTGGGCCCGCAGGGTGGCCCGGTCCCCGTCGAGGACGACGGAGTGGTTGGTGCTGAGGTGGTGCGTACGCGCCCACCGCTCGCGGGCCTCGCGCTGGAAGGCGGCGAAGGCCTCGACCCCCGCGCACACTCCGATCGGGAAGGCGAAGGTGGCGTCCTCGGTGAAGAGCGGGGCGTACCGGGACTCCTCGGGGCCGGCCCCGTCGTAGGTGTCGAGGGCGGTCACGTAGCGGTCGAACAGCTCACGCAGCTCGGCGCGGTCGCGCAGGAGCTGTATCTGCTCGCGCAGTGCCGCGATGTCGTCGTGGGTCGATGGCATGGCCTCTCCAGTTGGCGGACTTCGGGCAGCGGGCCGGCGGTCAGGAGTGTCCGCCCACGAACTCCTTGACCGAGGCGATGACGTAGTCGAGCATCTCGTCGGTCAGCGCCGGGTAGACGCCGACCCAGAAGGTCTGGTCGGTGACGATGTCGCTGTTGGCGAGGTCGCCGACGACGCGGTGGGGCTGGCCGATGTAGGCCGGGTGGCGGGTCAGGTTGCCCGCGAAGAGGCGCCGCGTACCGATCTTGCGGTCCTCCAGGAAGTTCACGAGGGCGGCCCGGGTGTAGGGCGCGGCGGGGTCCACGGTGATCGCGAACCCGAACCAGCTCGGGTCGCTGCGCGGGGTGGCCTCGGGCAGGATCAGGTGGGGCACGCCGTCGAGTCCCTCGCGCAGCCGGCGCCAGTTGCGGCGGCGGGCGTCGCAGAACTCGTCGAGCTTGTCGAGCTGGGTCAGACCGAGAGCCGCCTGGATGTCGGTGGCCTTCAGGTTGTACCCCACGTGCGAGAAGATGTACTTGTGGTCGTAGCCCTCGGGGAGGGTGCCCATCTGGTAGTCGAAGCGCTTGAGGCACTTGTTGGTCTCGCCCGGCTCGCACCAGCAGTCCCGGCCCCAGTCGCGCAGGGATTCCACGATCCGCGCGAGCGCCAGGTTCGAGGTGAGGACGCAGCCGCCCTCGCCCATGGTCAGGTGGTGAGCCGGGTAGAAGCTGACCGTGGTGATGTCGCCGAAGGTGCCCGTCAGCTGGCCGTCGTAGGTGGAGCCGACCGCGTCGCAGTTGTCCTCGATGAGGAACAGGCCGTGTTCTTCGGCGAGTTGGGCGATCTCGGCGACCTCGAAGGGGTTGCCGAGGGCGTGCGCGATCATGATCGCGCGGGTCTTGGGGCCGATGGCCGCGGCCACCCGGTCGGCCGTGGTGTTGTAGGTGCCGAGCTCGACGTCGACGAAGACGGGGACGAGCCCGTTCTGGATGATCGGGTTGACGGTGGTCGGGAAGCCCGCGGCCACCGTGATCACCTCGTCGCCGCGCCGCAGCCGCCGGTCCTCCAGCAGGTGCGAGGTGAAGGCCGTCATCGCCAGCAGGTTCGCCGAGGAGCCCGAGTTGACCAGGTGCGCCTTGCGCCGCTTCAGCTTGCGGGCGAAGCGCGACTCGAAGCGGCGCGAGCTGGGTCCCGCGGCGATCCGCATCTCCAGCGCGGCCTCGACGAGCGCGGTGCGGTCGTGCTCGTCGAGGACCGCGCCGGCGGGCCAGATCTCGGTGGTGCCGGGGACGAAGGGCCGATCGTCCTGTGCGTCCTGATGGAACTTGGCGGTCTCGTCGAGGATGAGTCCTTTGTGGACGTTCATGACGGGGGTCCCTTCCCGGCCCTGACGGCCGAAGGAGCGGTGTGTCGTGGGGGGTTCGAGGTGGAGTGGGGCGGGCCGGGCGGCTAGGCGGAGCGCCGCTCCTGCCAGGTGCGCGGCCCCTGGAAGCCGCCGGCCTGCTGGGGACAGCGCCAGCCCGCCAGGGCCGGCCCGCCGCCGGCGGTACCGCCGTGCTGGCCCTCGTACGCCGCCGCCCGCGCGAGGACGACGGCGGTCAGGGCCGCCAGCTCCGCGGTGTCGGGGCGTCCCTTCACCACGCGGATGAGTTGGCCGGGTTCGACTCGCGTCTCCACAGTCTGCTCCTCGTGTCGTGACGTCCCGCCGGGGTTCACTGCGGCGGGTTTCCGTGCTTGCGGGCGGGGATGTCGGCGGCCTTGGCGCGCAGCATCTCCAGGGACCGGATCAGTACCGTGCGGGTCTCGCGCGGATCTATGACGTCGTCCACCAGACCGCGCTCGGCCGCGTAGTACGGGTGCATCAGCTGGTCCTTGTACTCGGCGATCCGCTGCGCGCGGACGGCCTCGGGGTCCTCGGCGGCGGCGATCTCGCGCCGGAAGACCACGTTGGCCGCGCCCTCGGCGCCCATCACCGCGATCTCGTTGGTGGGCCAGGCCAGCGCCAGGTCCGCGCCGATCGAGCGGGAGTCCATGACGATGTACGCGCCGCCGTAGGCCTTGCGCAGGACCAGGGAGATGCGCGGCACGGTCGCGTTGCAGTACGCGTACAGCAGCTTGGCGCCGCGCCGGATGATGCCGTTGTGTTCCTGGTCCACGCCCGGCAGGAAGCCGGGTACGTCCACCAGGGTGACCAGCGGGATGTTGAAGGCGTCGCAGAACTGCACGAACCGCGCGCCCTTCTCGGAGGCCTCGATGTCGAGGACCCCCGCGCACTTCATCGGGTTGTTCGCGACGACACCGACCACGTGCCCGTCGAGCCGGGCCAGCGCGCAGACCAGGTTGGGCGCCCAGGCCGGGTGCACCTCGAAGTACTCGCCCTCGTCGACGACCTCCTCGATGACCGCGCGGACGTCGTAGGCCTGCCCGGGCTGCACCGGGACCAGGTCCAGCAGCGCCTCGCAGCTGCGGTCGGCCGGGTCGCCGGAGTGCTCGACGGGGGCCAGCTCCCGGTTGTTGGCCGGCAGCAGTCCCAACAGGCAGCGGACCTCGGAGATGCAGGTCTCCTCGTCGTCGTACGCGAAGTGCGCGACGCCGGAGGTGGCCGAGTGCACGTCCGCGCCGCCGAGGCCGTTCTGGGTGATCTCCTCGCCGGTCACCGCCTTGACGACGTCCGGGCCGGTGATGAACATCTGCGAGGTCTCGCGGACCATGAACACGAAGTCCGTCAGGGCCGGGGAGTACGCGGCGCCGCCGGCGCAGGGGCCCAGCATCACCGAGATCTGCGGGACCACTCCCGAGGCCCGGGTGTTGCGCTGGAAGATCCCGCCGTAGCCGGCCAGCGCCGAGACGCCTTCCTGGATACGGGCGCCCGCGCCATCGTTGAGGGAGACGAGCGGGGCACCGGCCGAGATGGCCATGTCCATGATCTTGTGGATCTTCGTGGCGTGGGCCTCGCCCAGGGCGCCGCCGAAGATCCGGAAGTCGTGCGCGTAGACGAAGACCGTACGGCCCTCGACCGTGCCCCAGCCGGTGATCACACCGTCCGTGTGGGGCTTCTTCGCCTCCAGCCCGAAACCGGTCGCCCGGTGCCGGCGCAGCTGCTCGACCTCGGTGAAGGATCCCTTGTCGAGCAGCAGCGCGATCCGCTCGTGCGCGGTCAGCTTGCCCTTGGCACGCTGCGCCCCGGTCGCCGCCTCGTCCCCGCTGCGCGCGGCAGCCTTGATCCTGTTGAGCTCTTCGGTCCGGGACCGGAGCGTGTCGTCCGCTCTGGGCATGCTTGTTCCACCCTGTCCGTGGGTCGTCGGTCAGACCGTGGTGGCGGTGAGCTCGTCCACGGCCAGCGCCAGCCGGTCGGCCGTGTGCGTGCTGTGGACACGGGCGCCCGGCAGGATCCGCCGGACCAGCCCGCCGAGCACCTTGCCCGGACCCACCTCCACGAACCGGTCGGTGCCCGAGGCGGCGAGCGTCCCGACCGACTCGGTCCACCGCACCGGGCTGGTGAGCTGGCCGCGCAGGGCGACGACGGCCTCGGCGGCCGTCGTCACCCACCCGCCGGTGACACCGGAGACCAGCGGCACGGCGGGGTCGCGGAACTCCGTCGCGATCAGCGTCTCGGTGAACTCCGCCTCGGCCTCGCCCAGCAGGCTGGAGTGGAAGGGGCCGCCGGTGCGCAGCCACGCCACCCGCGCCCCGGCCGCCCGGGCCGCGTCGGTGGCGTGGCCCACCGCCTCGGCCTGGCCGGACACCACGGTCTGCCGGGGCTCGTTGTCCCCGGCCACCTCGACCACCTGCCCGGTGGCCGCACGGGCCTCGGCGCACATCCGAGCCAGGTCCGTGCGGCGCAGGCCGATGACCGCGGCCGTGGCGCTGCCGATCCGGTCGCCGACCGTCGCGACGAGTTCGCCGCGCAGCCGGACCAGCCACAGGGCCTCGGTCCACTCCAGGACGCCGGCGGCCACCAGCGCCGCGTACTCGCCCAGGCTGTGCCCGGCCACCGCGTCGGGCGCGATGCCCTCGCCGCGCAGCACCTCCAGGACGGCCAGGCTCGTCAGGAAGATCGCCGGCTGCGCCACCGCCGGGTCCTCCAGGTCCCGGGGGGACCCTTCGAGGCAGAGCCGGGCCAGCGGGAATCCGAGCAGGTCGTCGGCGGTGCGGTAGTGGGAGTCGGCGAGGTCCGGCCGCAGGGCGAGCAACTCCTTGCCCATGCCGGCGCATTCGGAGCCCTGCCCGGGGAAGACGAAGGCGGTGCGGGTCATCCGGTCACGTCCTTACTTGCGGTTCAACTGGCGAGGACCGTGTGGTGCGGTCCGGGGGCGGCGGCGCCGCACACGGTGTTGCCTGCGGCCAGCCAGGTGTCGGGCACCCACCTGACGTCGACCACCTTGGGGGCCGCCCCCGCCACCGCCACTGCGGCGGCGTGGGTGGTGTCGGCGGGAACGCCGACCATGGTCCAGCCGTCGGGGTGGCGGCCGTGGTCGGTGCCGAGGTAGTCCTCCGCGGGCGAGCGGCTCAACCCTGTCCCAAGCCCCTTGAGAAACGCTTCCTTACGCGTCCAGATCTGGCCGAACAGCTGCCGGCGCTCCTCGCCGGCCTCGGCCCCGGCGATCTCCAGCTGCTCGTCCGGGTGCAGCGCCTTGGAGCAGATGTCCACCGTCTCGGCGCCGGGGAGTTTCTCCACGTCAACGCCGAGGGGCACGGTGCCGACGCCCACCATGGCGACGCCCCCGCTGTGCGAGAGCGAGTAGTGCAGCGGCGGCGGCGGGGGCGACAGGGCGGGACGGCCGTGCGGCTCGCCGCAGCCCGGGCAGGGCTCGCGCATGAAGCGCACGTCCTGGGGCAAGGTGGCCGTGTAACGTCCGAGCAGCCGGCGCACCGCCACGTGGGCGGCGGCGTACAGCATGCCGTCGGACTGGCGGATGAAGGAGTCGGTGCGCTTGCGCTCCTCCGCGTCGAGTTCGCCGATCGCGAGCGCCTCGGCGTCCGCCCCGGTGGGACGGCGGATCAGCCACAGGTCGACGCGGTCGGCGGAGAGGGTGAAGTCGGGCCGGTCGAGGTCCAGGTGGTTGACCACCGGACGAGCGGCCGGCAGCAGGGTCGTCGTCGTCATGCCGGCACCGCTGCCCCGTGCAGGTGGGCCTCGGGACCGAGCTGGCCGGCGAGGCAGTCGATGAGTTCCTGGGCGCTGTTGGCGAGCAGCAGCCGCTGGAGGTTCACGTCCACGCCGAGCGTGGCCTCCATCCGGTACTGCAGTTCGATACCGGAGATCGAGCCGATGCCCAGGCAGCCCATGGGGCGGCCCGTGGTGTCGACGAGCTGCGGTTCGATGCCGAGGATGCGGCCGAGTTCCTCGCGCACGTACTGCTCGAGGATCCGGGTGCGCTCGCGCAGCCCGGCGGTCGCCAGGACCGTCATGTCGGGCCTGGTCATGTGGACCAGGCCGGTGTCTGTCTCGTATGTCTGCGACATGTGAAGTGTGTTCATGATGCTTCCCGGGTCGAGGCGGACGGGTGACCCCGTCCGTCCGTGGTCGGAGCCGCCGTGTGGGAGGGGGATACGCCGGCGGCTGTTCTCACAGGTGGTGCGGATGGCGCGGGTGGGTCGGGAGGTACTGATGGGTGGAACAGGCCGCCGAGGGCCACGCACGCGCCGGCCAGGCCGACGGCGGTGACCAGCCAGAGCGCCGGGCCCTGGCCTGCGGCCGCGTACAGGGCGGACGTCAGCGCGGTGGTCAGCGCCGCGCCCAGCTGTACGCAGGTCTGGTAGAGCCCGCCGGCCGCCGTCTGGAGCGCGGGCGGGACCGTGCCGGTGGCCTGGAGGTGCAGGGCGGTGAAGGCCAGCACGAAGGCGACGCCGACGAAGGACATGGCGGGCAGCAGGTCGGTGTAGTCCACCCGGCCGCCCCCGCCGGACGGGTAGAGGGCGTAGCCGAGCGGGGCGGCGGCCGCCCCCGCGGCGACGGCCCGCGCGGGGCCCAGCCGGGCGGCGATCCGGCCCGAGTGCAGGGCGCTCAGCGCGAGCGGGGCGCTGGCCGGCAGGAAGGCGAGGGCCGTCTCCCAGGAACTCCAGCCGGCCCGCCGCAGGTCCAGGGCGGCCACCAGCAGGAAGCCCACGTACGAGCCGTTGAGCGCGGCCGCCCCGAGCGCGGAGCGCAGCAGCGGCGCGTGCCGCAGCAGTTCGGTGCGCAGCAGCGGGCTCGGCGCGGTGCGTTCGGCCCGTACGAGTACGGCGCCCAGCAGCAGGGCCCCCGCGAGGGCCGCGGCGGCGCTGCGCCGCTGCCCGGCGGGGCCGGCGAGGGAGGAGAGCGCGTACACGAGGAGCAGGACCGTCCCGGTCAGGGCGAGGCCCGCCACGAGCGGGTGGCGGCCGAGCCGGGGCCGGGGGCCGCGCGGGGCGGTCCCGTCCGCGGGGATCAGCCGCAGCCCGGCGGCGAGCAGCAGCAGGGCCACGGGCGCCGGGAAGGCGATGGTCCAGCGCCAGCCGATCCCGGTGAGCAGCCCCGAGAGCAGCAGGCCCGAGCAGAAGCCGGCGGCGCCGAAGAAGGAGTAGACGGACACCGCGCGGCGGCGCTCGGCGCCCTCGGGGACGGCGGACAGGATGATGGCGAGTCCGGTGGGCGCGGTCAGCGCGACACAGAAACCCTTCACCACGCGGGTGGCGGTCAGCAGGAGCGCGCTGTCCGTCAGCGCGCCGGCCAGCGAGGCGGCGGCGAAGACCAGCAGCGCCGCGAGGTAGACCCGGCGCCGGCCCAGCCGCTCGACCAGCCGGCCGCCGAGCAGCAGCAGCCCGCCGAAGCCGGCGGCGAAGCCGCTGACGAGCCACTGGAGCCGGGGCACGGACAGCCCCAGGCCGCTGCCGACGGACGGCAGCGCCACCAGGGTCGCGGACACCTCCAGGGCGTCCACCAGCATGTTGGCGGCGAGTACGGACACCAGGGCCCAGCGGGCCCGGGCCCGGCCGCCGGACGGGATGTTCATCGGTGTCAGCACGCTCGCGTTTCGGCCGCAGGAGGAGGAGACGGGAGGAGTAGGGGGGAGGAGAGGTGGAAGGGGGCGGGCGGCCCGGGGAGGGATCCCCGGGCCGCCCGCCCGCCGCCGGCGCGGCGCGTGGGATTCGGCGCCGGCGGGGCACGGAGGGCGGCGGCCCCTCAGCCGAGGAGCGTGCCGCCGGTGGCGTCGACGAAGGAGCCGGTGATCCAGCGCGCCTCGTCGGTGGCGAGGAAGGCCACCACGTCGGCGACGTCCTCCGGCTCGCCGACCCGGTTGAAGGCGGACAGGCCGGCCATCTGCTCGACCGCCTCGGGGATGTCGAAGACCGGGTTCCCGTTGCGGGTGATCCCGGGCGCCACCGAGTTGATGGTGATGCCCCGCGGGCCGAGGGCCTTCGCGAAGTGCAGCGCGAGCTGTTCGAGCGCGCCCTTGCTCATCGCGTACGCGATCTCGTCCGGGTTCGCGAACCGGGTCAGGCCGGAGGAGATGTTGATGATCCGGCCGCCGTCGGGCATGTTCCGCAGCGCCCGCTGGATCAGGAAGAAGGGGGCCTTGGCGTTGACCGCGAAGATCCGGTCGAACTGCTCGGGGGTGATCTCGTCGGCCGGGACGCCGCCCATCACCCCGGCGTTGTTGACCAGGATGTGCAGGTCGGTGGAGCCGGTGCGCTCCAGCAGCTCCTGTTCCAGCGCGGTGAAGAGGGTGTCCACGTCGCCGTCGACACCGAGTTCGGTGCGCAGTGCGAAGGCGCGGCCGCCGTCCTTCTCCACCGAGGCGACGACCTCGTGTGCGGCCGCCTCGTCCCGGGTGTAGTGGACGGCGACGAGCGCGCCCTCCTCCGCGAGCCGCATCGCGGCCGCCCGGCCCATGCCCCGGCTCGACCCGGTGACCAGCGCCGTGCGGCCCGTGAGCCGCTCCGCGCCGATGCCGCCGCGCCCCACCACCGCCGCGGGCTGCGCGACGACCGCCGCCGGGGCGGTGGCCGCGACGGCCGGCCGGGCGGAGCCCTCCGCGGCCCCGGCCGCGGCCCGCTCGGGCCCGAACCAGCGGCCCAGCGCGGCGGTGAGCGGGCCCGCGTCCGGACCGTCGGCCCAGACCACGTGCCCGTCGGGGCGGACCAGCAGGGCGGTCGCCTCCTCGGGGGAGCCGCCGCCGGCCACCGAGCCGCCGCCGGCCACCGAGGCGGCGGCCACCGTGCTGACCCGGCCGGCCCAGGGTGCGGCCGCCTCGGCGAGTTCCGCCCGGCGGGCCTCCTCGCCCGGCGGGAGCAGCAGCAGGCCCCGGCCCGGGCGCAGCAGTTCGAAGGTGCTGGTGCGGCCCTCGGCGGTGGTGACCTCCCGGTGCGCCGCCCGCAGGCCGAGCAGCGCGGAGCCGCCCCCGTCCGCACCCACGTCGTGGCGTACCGAAACACCGGAGATCAGCCCGGCGAGGTGGGTCCGTACGTTCTCACTGGCGGTCAGCTCGGCGAACACCTCCCGGATCGCGTCGACCTCGGCGCCGCCGAGCAGCAGCAGCGCCTGGGTCCTGATGTTGCTCTGGACTCCCTGCCCGACCGGGTGCCGTTCGTCGTGGTAGCTGTCGAGCAGCTCCTCGGTGCCGTGTCCGGCGATCCGGGCGCCCAGCTTCCAGCCGAGGTTGAAGGCGTCCTGGAGCCCGAGGTTGAGGGCCTGGCCGCCGATCGGCATCTGCTGGTGCGCCGCGTCCCCGGCGAGCAGGAGCGGTCCCCGGCGGTACTGGCCGGCCTGCCGGGAGGCGTCTCCGAAGGAGTTCACCCACAGCGGGGTGCCGGCGCCGATGTCCTCGCCGGTGATGCGCTTCCAGGTGTCGGCGACCTCCTCGAAGGAGGGCTGCCCGAGCCGGGGCCGCGCCCCGAACTCGTGCACCATCACCCGGGTCACCCCGTCGGGCCGGCGGGCCGCGACGACCAGCCCGCCCTCCAGCCGCTGGAAGCGGCGGCCCGGGATGTCGATGCCCGCCACGTCGGCGCGCAGCAGTTCGCGTTCGGCGTCGGTGCCGGGGAAGTCGAAGCCGCCCAGGCGCCGTACGGCACTCTTCTCGCCGTCACAGCCGACGAGGTACCCGGCCCGGAAGGTCAGCTCCTCGCCGCCCTCGGTCCGTACGGTGGCCAGCGCCCCGTCCGCCGACGCGGTCAGCCCGGTCAGCTCGTGGCCGCGCCGGATGTCCGCGCCCAGGTCGGCCGCCCACTCCCCGAGGACTTCCTCCAGGCGGGTCTGGGCGACCTTCCACTGCCCCGGGTAGGGACCGGGCAGGCCGAGGTCGAGGGGGATCCCCCCGAAGTGTCCGGCGTTCTCGCGCGGTACGTCGCCGAGCCGTTCCAGCAGGCCGCGGCTGTCGAGGATCTCCATGGTCCGGGCGTGCAGGGTGGACGCCCTCGATTCGGCGGTCGGGGTGGTGAGCGTGTCGAGCACCACCACGTCCGCGCCCGCCAGCCGGAGTTCTCCGGCGAGCAGCAGTCCGACGGGGCCCGCGCCGACCACGATCACCTGGGTCTCGGTGCAGTCCTGATCGATGGCCATGGGCGTACTCCCTTTCTGTGGGCGGGGTGGGGGGCGGGTGTGGTGGCCGGCGCGGTGGCGCGTCAGGCGTTGACGGAAACCTTGAGGCTCGCGTTGATGGCCTCGACGAGGGAGCGCGGGGTGCTGTGGTCGGCGAAGACGTCGTCGTCGAGGGTGATGCCGAACTCGCGCTCGATGCGGCCGCCGGTCTCCAGGAGCGCCAGCGACTCGTAGCCCAGGGCCTCGAAGTCGGTGTCGAGGATGTCGCCGTCGAGGTCGACCTCCTCGTCGGCGCCGGCGCCCTCCAGGAGGATGCGCTTGAGGTCGTCGAAGGTGAATTCCTGCTTGGACACGGGTGGGTCCCTTCATCGGTCTTTCCGCACCCGGGGAGTCCGGCTGCGGAGGTCTGTGGCCGCCGGTGGCGTCCGGGGGACGTCTCAGTCGACGGAGCGCACCACGACGGCGGAGTTGAAGCCGCCGCGGCCGCGCGCGAGGACCAGCGCGGTGCGCACCGAGGCGGTGCGCGGCCGCACGGCCACCAGGTCGATGTCGTGGGCCGGGGAGAGCTCCACGTTGGTGGTCGGCGGGATCAGGCCCTCGCGCATGGCGAGGACCGCGGAGACCACGTCGATCGACGCGGCGCCCGCGGAGATCCGTCCGGTCATCGTCTTGGGGGCGGTGACCGGCACCCCGCGCGGGCCGAAGACCGCGGTGATGGCCTCGGCCTCCTCGCGGTCGAGCCGCGGGACGCCCGCGCCGTCGGCGAAGACCACGTCGACCTCGGCCGGATGGCAGCCTGCGTCGGCGAGCGCCGCCTCGACGGCCCGGCGCAGGCCGGGCTCCCGGCCGCTGCCCGGGCGGGGGTCGAGGGTGGCGCCGTAGCCGGCGAACTCGCCGTAGACGTTGCGCGCGCCCCGGGCGCGGACGCTGTCCTCGTCCTCCAGGATGATCAGGGCGCCGCCCTCGCCCGGTACGTAGCCGGAGGCGGCCTCGTCGAAGGGCAGGTAGGCGCGCTCGGGCTCGTCGCTGGTGGACATCGATCCGCCGGCCAGGTGCGCGGCCCAGCCCAGGGAGCAGATCGAGGCGTCGAAGCCGCCGGTGGCGATCAGCCGGCTGCCCTTGCGGAGCCGGCGCCGGGCGTGGGCGAGGGCGTCGAGGCCGCCCGCCTGGTCGCCGACGAGGACTCCGGTGGGTCCGCGCAGGTCGTTGCGGACGGAGATCTGCCCGCTGTTGACGGCGTAGAACCAGGCGAAGGACTGGTACGCGCTGACGTGCTTGGCGCCCTGGCTCCACAGCTTGCGCAGCTCGTTCTCGCCGAACTCGAGCCCCCCGGACCCGGCCGCGGTGACCACGCCCATGTCGCAGGGGTGGATGTCGCCCGGGGCGATGCCCGCGTCCTCGAAGGCGCAGTCGGCGGCGACCAGCGCGAGCTGGGTCACCCGGTCGGTCTGCGGTACGAGCCGGCCCGGCAGGTGGTCCTTGGCGTCGAAGCCGTGGATCTCCCCGGCCAGGCGCGCGGGGTAGAGGGAGGCGTCGAAGCGGGTGACGGGCCCGATGGCGTTCTTGCCGATGCGGGTCGCCGCCCAGAAGTCCTCCACCCCGAGCCCGCTGGGGGCGGCCACGCCGATGCCGGTGACCAGGGTCCTGGCGCTCATGCGGTCCTCCTGTCGGGCCGTGCCAGCACCATCGCGCTCTGGAACCCGCCGAATCCGCTGCCCACGGTCAGGACGGCGTCGGTGCGGTGCTCCCGCGCGGCGAGCGGGACGTAGTCGAGGTCGCACTCGGGGTCGCGGGTGCGCAGGTTCGCGGTGGGCGGCACCACGTGGTGCTTCATCGCGAGGACGGACGCGGCGATCTCCATGGAGCCGACGGAGCCCAGCGAGTGCCCGATCATCGATTTGATCGAGCTCACCGGGGTGCGGTAGGCGTGCGGGCCGAGGGCGAGCCGGTACGCGGCCGTCTCGTGGGTGTCGTTCTGCCGGGTCCCCGAGCCGTGGGCGTTGACGTAGTCGATGTCGGCGGGGTTCAGCCGCGCCTCGTCCAGGGCGACGGTGATGGCCTCCGCCAGCTCGCGGCCGTCGGGACGCAGCCCCGTCATGTGGAAGGCGCTGGAGCGGGAGGCGTAGCCGGCCACCTCCGCGTAGACGTGGGCGCCGCGCCGGCGGGCGCTCTCGAGCTCCTCCAGGACGAACACCGCGGCGCCCTCGCCGAGGACGAATCCCTTGCGGGAGGCGTCGAAGGGCCTCGAGGCCCGCTGCGGGTCGTCGTTGAGGGTGGTCGTCGCCTTGATCGCGTCGAAGCACGCCAGGGTGAGCGGCGTGATGGGGGCGTCGGTGGCGCCGGTGACCATGACGTCGGCGCTGCCCTCACGGATCAGGTCGACGGCGTGCGCGACCGAGTCGATCCCGGAGGTGCAGCCGGTGGAGACCACCGTGGCCGGCCCTTCCGCGCCGACGGCCCAGGCCACCTCGGTGGCGAAGGAGGCGGGCACGAAGTGGTCGTACAGGTCCTGCGGCGCGCGCGTGTGGTCGACGGCCGCGAGCAGGCCGTCGAGGGTGGCCGCGCGGTAGGCCTTGTCGAGGCTGCTGACGGCCCCGACCCCGGTGCCGATGCTGACGCCCGTGCGGTACGGGTCCAGAGCGGCGAAGTCGAGTCCGCTGTCCTCGACCGCCTCGCGCGCCGCCACCACCCCGAACTGGGCGGCGCGGTCCATGCGGCGGATCTCCTCCTGCGTCATCCCGTGCAGCTCCGGGAGGAAGTCGGCCTCGGCCGCGACCCTGGAGCGGAAGGGGGAGGCGTCGAAGTGGGTGATCTCCCGCGTCGCGGTGCGCCCAGAGCTCAGCAGACTCCAGAACTCCGGGGTGCCGATGCCTCCCGGCGCCAGCACTCCGACGCCCGTGATCACTACCCGGCGAGCCACGAGCGGTGCCCTCCCGTCGTGTCGGCTTCGGCGGACATCACTCCGTCGCCGTCCAGTCGTAGAAGCGCGTGGCCATCGCGTCGGCCGGGGAGCGCCAGGTTTCCGGGTCGTACGGCTGGATGAAGGGCTGGAGGTCGTAGCTGATGCGCATGAACCGCGGGTCGTTGCGGGACTCCTGGATGCGCTCGCCGCCGTCGTCCTCGGCGAAGTCCTGGAGGTGGAAGTAGAGCCCGTTGTACGAGAAGAGCCGCCGGCGCAGCGTGCCCATGCGCTGCGGCATGTCGGTCCGGTCGAACTCGGCGAAGAGCTTGGCCACCTCGGCGCTCGAGCGGACGTCCATCCGCGCCACGATCAGGTTGCTGTGCATTTTTTCTACTCTCTCCAGGGATCGGCGGGGGTCAGCGGGACGTGGTGGGTCCGTACAGCCGGATGAAGTCGTCGACTCCGTCGGCGATGAGCGCGTCCTCCTCGTGCCGCACGAGCGGCAGCGCGCCGTGGAAGGAGCGCTGTACGACGGACGAGGGGACCAGCAGGATGAAACGTTCCGCCGCCTGGTCGGCGTCGGTGATCTCGAGCAGGCCCCGGGCGGCGACCTGGCGGAGCCGGCGGGCCAGCTCGCGGCGGGCCTGGCGGGGGCCGGTGGCCTGCCACTTCTCCACGGCCTCGACGGGCAGGCTGGTGACCTCGGCGCTGATGTGCCGGACGATCGCGAAGTGCTCGCGGAAGGCCTCCAGCGGCGCCAGCCAGGCCCGGCCGAGCGCGATCAGGTCCTGGCGCAGGTCGGTGATCTCCGCGAGGTAGCTCTCGGCCACCGCCGCGAGGGTGGCGGCGACGGAGACGGAGCTGTCCAGCAGCACGCTCAGCAGGAGCTGCTCGTGGTCCGGGAAGTGCCGTCCGACGACTTCCGGTTCCACCCCGGCCTCGGCGGCCGTGGCTTCGGCGGTGCAGTGCCTCCAGCCCTCGCGGGCCAGGACGGTCCGGGCCGCCCGTACGATGTCGCGGCGCTCCCCGTCCGGGCCGGCCGGAGCGGGGGGTACGCGCTCGATCGTTGCTTGCGGCGTTGCCATGTGTGGTTCCTCCGGTTGACGTTCTGTCCGGCCGCCGGTACGTCGGCAGTCAGGGGGTGCGCCGGTCGTCGGGGGACCCCGCGGTCAGGGGGTTCCGAACCAGCGTTCGAGCGCCATCGGCAGGTCGTGGTGGCTGCCGGGCGCGGCCCATGCCACGTATCCGTCGGGCCGGATCAGCAGGGCGGTGGTGTCGTGCAGTCCGTCGGCCCCGTACGACGCCTCGCGCGGCCGGGCGGTGACGGTGTCGACCCGCTCCGACCAGGCGGCGGCGCGCTGGCGCAGCCGGGGGTTGTCCGCCAGGTCGAGGAGCACCCCGCGGGCGGGGTGCAGCAGTTCGGTGCTGGAGGTGGGGCCGCCGGCGCCGGCCAGCTCCAGGTGCGGCATGCGCCGGCCGAGCAGCGGGTGGCCGCCCCTGCCCACGTCGTAGGAGATCTCCAGGCCGGTCACCATGGCGGCGAGGTGGCGGGCCACGTCCTCGTACGCCATGAGTTCCCCGAGGGCGTCGCGCAGCGGCTGGACCTCCGCGCCGCTCAGGAACAGCAGCCCCTGGGCGCGGGTGTTCATCAGCAGCCGCCGGCCGACGGGGTGCCGCTCGCCGTGGTAGGTGTCGAGCAGGCTCAGCGGGGCCCGGCCCAGGACGACCGCGGCGAGCTTCCAGCCGAGGTTGACGGCGTCCTGGATCCCGGTGTTCATGCCCTGTCCGCCGGCGGGCAGGTGGATGTGCGCCGCGTCGCCGGCCAGCAGCACCCGGCCGCGCCGGTACTCGGTGACCTGCCGTGCCGCGTCTCCGAAGGCGCTCACCCACACCGGCTCGGCGGCCGATATGTCCTCGCCGGTCAGCCGCTGCCAGGCGGCCGCGACCTCCTCGAAGGCCGGCGGGCTCTCGCGCCGGCGCGGGGGCGTGCCGCGTTCGCAGACGACGATGCGGGTGGTGCCGCCGGGCAGCGGGCCCACCATCACCATGCCGCCCGGCAGGGTCTCGCCGATCATGCGGGGCTTGAGCTCGATGCCCTTGATGTCGGCGAGGTACATCTCCATGGTGGCCGCGGTGCCGGGGAAGTCGAAGCCGGCCGCCTTGCGTACGGTGCTGCGGCCGCCGTCACAGCCCACCAGCCAGCCGGCGCGCAGGGTGTGCGTCCCGTCCGGGCCGCGGACCTCGACCTCGACGCCCTCGCCGTCGTCGCGTACCGAGAGCACCTCGTGGCCGCGCCGGATGTCGGCGCCCAGGCCGGTGGCCCATTCCTCGAGGTGGGTCTCGGTCACGGACTGCGGCACGGTCTTGGCGGCCTGGCAGGCGCCGTCGAGCACACCGAAGTCCAGCGGCAGTCCGCCGAAGTGGCCCAGCGTGCTCCGCTCGATCTCGCCGAAGCGCGCGAGCAGCCCGCGCTGGTCGAAGGTCTCCAGCGTGCGCGTGGTGAAGCCGAGCCCGCGCGATTCGCCTGTACGCCGTTCAAGGCGTTCCAGGACGACGACGGCGACTCCCGCCAGCCGCAGTTCCCCGGCGAGCATCATGCCTGCGGGGCCCGCGCCGACGACGATCACTGGGGCGTCCATCACGTCTCCTTGAATTCGCCTCCGGAGACAGTGCACCGGATCTTGACTACAAGGTTCTTCGGACGCGAGCGGCCGTTCAATGGCGCTGGATTCAGGAGTAGGTCAGGTTCCACAAGGGCCGGTCCGGTGCGTCGGAGGGCGGCCAAGGGAATGTCAAACACCGGTCAGACGCCTCGATCCGAGTCCTACCGGATGCCGTGCGGACCGCTGTTGAGCCACTGCTCGGTCTTCTGTTCGCGTGGAGGGCGGGGACGGGTCAGGTACGCGCCGCCGCCCGCCGGTCGAAGCAGTCCCGTACATCGCTCTCGTTGTAGTACGTACGGCCCGCGCGGTTGCGCCTGCGCCAGCGTTCCTCGCTCGCCAGCCGGTAGACGGTCCCCGTCGGCGTGTGCCACAGCTGCGCGATGTCGGCGGCGGTCAGCCAGCGTTCGGTTTTTGCCGCCGCCTCGGCGGCGGGCTCGCGCGCGGAGTCCATGGAGCGGCTGAGCCCGCTCCACTGGTCGCTGGTCCAGCGGTGGCCGGGGTCCGCGGCGCAGACGATCGCCGGCCCCTCGGCCCGCGCCCCCGCGCGTACGGCGAGGGCCAGGGCCCCGGAGCAGCCGGGCTCGGGGCAGTCGCCGAGGCGGATGCTGCGGGCCGGGTCGGGGAAGGCCGCGCGGCGCCCGGCCCGCACCAGCCGGGCGATCTCCTCGGTGGCCTCGGCGGCGGCGGAGTGGGCGGCGAGCCAGTCGGCGTTGCGCAGCAGGAAGGCGGTGAGCGCGGCGACGGTGCGCGGCGGCGAGGTGAAGCCGCGCTGCTGGGCGACCAGCCCGCTCCAGGAGCCCAGTACGGAGACCATCTTGGCCCGTACGTCGGCCGCGGCCCCGTTGAAGGGCAGGCCGGGCAGGTCCCCTCCGGTGGTGCGTTCGCGCAGGCTGCCGGGGGCCGCGCCGCCGAGTACCCGCCCGCACTCCTCGTAGAGGTGCGCCAGTTCCGTCAGGCCTGCGGCGAAGTGCTCCCGGCACGGCCGGCACAGCCGGCTGCCGTCGGCCGTCCGCCTGCGGGGCCGTCCGCCGGCGTGGCCGGTGCGGCAGCCCTCCCCGTGGCACAGTGCCGTCGCTGTCATGTCCGTCCCCCCTCGGCTCGTGTCGTCGGGCCGGCTCAGGCGCCCTGGCCGAACCGGAAGCCGACGCCGCGGATCGTGATGATCCAGCCGGCGCCGATCTTGTTGCGCAGCGTGCTCACGTGCGTGTCGACGGTCCGGCGGGACCAGGAGTCGCCCCAGACCTGCTGCATCAGCATCTTGCGCGGGATGACGGTGTCGGGATGGGACGCGAGGAGGTAGAGCATGTCGAACTCCTTGCGCGTGGTCTCGACGGGCTTCCCGTGCAGGCTCACCTCCCGCGTGCCCGCGTCGATCCGCAGCGGACCGCAGGTGATGGTGGCCGCGACGGGCCGGGTCGGCCGCGCCCGGCGCATGACCGCCTCCATCCGCGCCATCAGCTCGCGGAATCCGTACGGCTTGACCAGGTAGTCGTCGGCGCCGGCCTGCAGGCCCAGGACCCGGTCCAGCTCGCTGCCGCGGGCGGTGACCGCGATCACCGGGATCTCGTGGGCCGCGCGGATGCCCCGGCAGACCTCAAGCCCGTCCAGGTCGGGGAGTTCCAGGTCCAGCAGGACGAGGTCGGCGTCGGCGTAGCTGCGCAGGGCCTCGCTCCCGGTGCCGACGATGTCGACCTCGTGTCCGTGTCGGCGCAGGCCGCGTGCCAGGGTCTCGCCCTCGATCGTGTTGCTCTCCACGATGAGGATCCGCCACAGGGCGGACTGCGTCGGCGCGTGCTGTGACGCCCTCAGCCCCTCGGCCGGCAGGAACCCCCCGTTCACTCCCGCGGCGGCTGTGTGAGGTTCCAGTACAGCGATGGTCCGCTGGTTCATCTGCCCCCCTCCCTCAAGCTCGGTTGAGTCAACGTCAACGAAGATACAAACCGCTTCGTCGGTTTGTCAAAGCCCGTAAATCTCAGCAAGGTTCGCGATAAATAGACCAAATCGGGCCACCGAAGGGCAAGACACGCCGTCAAACCGGCCACGAACGGGCACCTATACGCGGTTCCCATACCAACGGCGCGGTTTAATAATGGAAGGAAACTGATACAGGAGCTATGCGTGATGAAACAAGAACGCGCCGTCCGAACCCGTCATGCACTGATTGAGTCAGCCGCGACCGTGTTCGGACGGCGCGGCTACGCAGAGGCGACGCTGAGCATGATCAGCGTCGGGGCCGGGGTGAGCCCGGGCGCCCTGCACTTCCACTTCGAGAACAAGGCGGCGGTCGCCGAGGCCGTCGAGGCCGCCGGGGCCAAGGCCCTGCGCGCGGTCGCCCGCGAGGTGTACGCGCAGCGGACGTCCGCCCTCCAGGCCCTGGCCGACAGCTCCCAGGCCCTCGCCGGGCTGCTCCTGTCCGATGTCGTGGCGCGGGCCGGCTTCCGGCTGGGCCGGGAGCCGGCGTACGCGTCCGCCTGCGCCCTGCCCAGGGAGTGGCACGAGTACGTCCACCGGCTGCTGACGGAGGCCTCCGAGGAGGGCGCCCTGCTGCCCGGCCTCAACCACCGCAGCGTCGCGGCGACGGTGGTGGCGGCCACCCTCGGCTTCGAGGCCCTGGGCCGCGACGACCCGCAGTGGCTCGCACCGCGCACGCTGGCCGGTTTCTGGCGGGTGGTCATGCCCTGCCTGGCCGTCCCCGCCACGCTGCGAAGACTGGACACGGCGGGGCGCGGGAGCTGAGCAGCAGTGCGGCCCGCCACCGCGGGGGACGGTGGCGGGCCGCTGTCAGGGGGCGCCGCGAGGGCTACGGGCGGGCCAGGGGTGTCTACACCGAGCGCAGGGTCCTGACCGGGTCCCCCGCGTCCCGCGTCGCCGGCGCCAGCGTGGCCCGGCTCTCGCGGCCGAGCACCTCGCGCACGTACCGGCGCGCCCGCGCGAGGTCCGCGTCGGGACCCAGGATCCGCTCCACCGCCGGCTCGTCCAGCAGCGCCTCGTGCCGGCAGACCACGGTGACCCCCGACGCGTCGGGCTCCACGGACCACTCGCCCGCGTGCGCCGCGAGCAGGGGGTGCGGCCTGGTCCGCTTGAAGACGATCCGCCCGGCCGCCGGGAAGCACACCCGCACCGCTCGCGTGGTGTACTCGGAGCCGTCGTCGGCCAGGCTGACCAGACGGGTGCGCTGCACCCCGGGCCGGTCCTCGGTCACCTCGGCGTCCACGACGTGCGCGACCTGCCCGGGCCAGGACCCCACCTCGTACAGGAAGGCGTAGACCGGCTCGGCCGGGCCCTCGATCCGTACGGACTCCTCGAAGGACATCAGCAGCCCGTCGAGGCGGCGCCAGCGCTCCGCGGCGGTCCTCAGGCCCGCCAGCGCGGCCCGGTCGCCCTTCTCGACGGAGGCGATGACGCGCTCCGCCTCCGGGCTCCGGCCGCCGAGGACGATCTCCCGCTCCAGGGTCAGCCGCGACCAGCCGGGTGCCAGCTCCTCCACGCTCCAGCTGCCGCCCGCGGCGGTGACGGGGGCCCCGGGGCGCTCCTCGGAGAAGGCGACGCTCCGCCGGCCGGCGTCCAGGGTCCGCCGTACGAGCGAGCGCCGCAGTTCCCCGTCCACGTCGGCCCACCGGGCGTACCGGTCGGCGGCCCCGTCGAAGTCGAGGCGCTCCACGTGGACGGTGTCCGCCACGAACAGCGGCCACTGGGTGGCGTCGGCCACCAGGGTGTACAGGGCTCCGGCGGGCGCGGCCGCGTCGACCGCGTATGACATCCGGTGCACTCGCTCGACAGACATCGGACACCTCTCTCAACGCTTGGCACAGAGACTGTCGGCGTCCGCCGGAGTCCGCGTCGAATACCGCTGGAGTCTCAGACGGCGGCGCGGCTGCCCAGCACGCCGTTGACCATTTCGAGGAAGAGCCTCGGGGTGTCGGCGATCTCGAGGAGTTCCCCGTCGAGGAGGATGTCGAACTTCCGCTCGACCGAACCGATGGTCTGCAGGATGGAGAGACTGTCGTAGCCGAGCTCGATCCAGTACAGGTCCTGGACGTCCTCGGTCAGCTCGACGCAGTCCTCCTCGCCGCCCCAGACCCGCAGGATGCGGGTCAGGTCGACGAGTTCCAACCGGGCCGTGGCTTGCATGGGCTGCCTCTCTCCTCGGCCGCCCGCGCGGCGGCGCACACCGGGTCGCCAGCAGCCTGGCCGCCCGTGCTGGAGAGCCCCTCAGGCCTCGACCGAGCCCCGCTGGAGCCGCCGCGCCTCCCCCCTCCCCCCGCTACGCCGCGTAGAGGTCGAAGGTGGAGCTGCGGCGCGGTCCCGCGACCACGTCCAGCGCCGGGTCGACCCGCAGCATCGCCTGGTGCAGCCGCTGGAGCTGCTGCGAGGGCTCGACGCCGAGTTCGCCGATGAGGCGGGCCCGGAGCCTGCGGTAGACGTCGAGGGCGGTGGCCTGCCGGCCCGACCGGTAGAGCGCGACCATCGCCTGCGAGTGCAGCCCTTCGTGCTGCGGGTTCCTGGCCATCAGCTCGGTGAGTTCGGCGAGGAGTTCGGTGTGCCGGCCCAGGCGCAGGTCGACGTCGATGCGCCGCTCGGTGGTCACCAGCCGGCTCTCCGCCAGCCGCAGCACCTCGATCTCCAGGATCGGCCCGACGCGTACGTCGACCAGCGCGGGTCCCTGCCACAGGTCGAGCGCCTTGCGCAGCAGGTCGGCCGCGCGCTCGTCGTCACCGTCGTCGAAGGCGGTCTGGCCGGCGGCCACGTGGGCCTCGTACTCGTGGACGTCCACCGACTCCTGCGGGATCTGGAGCAGGTAGCCGCCGTGCCGGGTGGCGAGCACGTCCTTGGCCGTGCCGGGGGCTCCCGGCCCCATCGCCGTGCCCAGCCTGCGGCGCAGCTGGAGGATGTACGTCTGCAGGGTGGTGAGCGCGCTCTCGGGCAGCTTCGTCCCCCAGATCTCCTCCATGAGGGTGGGTACGGGCATCACCCGGCCCGGGTAGAGCGCGAGAAGCGCCAGGATCTGACGCGGCTTGCCCGCCGTAGGAACGATCGATGCCCCGTTGACCTCGGCACTCAACGGACCCAGAACCTGAATCTTCACGGTCTCCCGTCTCCCCTCCATATTTCGTCGAGATACTCTCGGTTTTCAGTATTCGACCCGATGACGGTAAGGCAGCCCAGGGCAACATCACCGGGCGCTCGAGCCGACGTCGAGCGGACCTCCGAAACAGGCGAACAGACGGCAGATTCGAAAGACAAGATTCCGATTGGATGTCGAAACCCGTGCTCAGCCCGCCGATCGGGCTCGTCGTCTTTGTTCCGATTCCTGTTTGTGCAAATTAAATCTCAGGTTTTCCCGGCGCTTTCTTAAATCCCCTGGCACCGCTCCTCCAATGACCGCCGGGCCCGCCTCTCACCCAACCCGGGCGAGCCTCTTGCGGGCGGTCTCCGGGGATTCGGCCGGGGTCTCGGGGCCGCTCATGAGGATCGAGCGCTGGAGACTGCGCAGGGCGGCGGAGGGCTCGATGCCCAGTTCGCGCACCAGCGTGGCGCGCAGCCGCTGGTAGACGCTGAGCGCCTCGCCGCGGCGACCGGAGCGGTGCAGGGCGAGCATGAACTGCCCGTGCAGGTTCTCGTGGATGCGGTAGCGGCTGGCCAGTACGGTCAGTTCCGCGAGCAACTCCCGGTGCCGGCCGAGCCGCAGATCGGCCTCGATGCGCTGGTCCAGCGCGCACAGCCGGGTCTCCTCCAGCCGCCGCGTCTCCATGTCCAGCTGCACGCCGCCGTCGACGTCGGCGAAGGCCGGCCCCGACCACAGCGCCAGCGCCTCGCGCAGCAGCCGTGCGGCGTTCGGGAAGTCCCCGGCGTCCATGGCCCGGTAGCCCATTCCGGCCAGCCGGTCGAATTCGCGGACATCACTGGTCCCGCCGGCGCTGCTCAGCATGTACCCGCCGGGCAGCGTGACGAGCACGTCCTTGGGGCTCCGCGTCCCGTCGGTGCCCTCCAGCGCGGTGGCGATGAGCCCGCGCAGCTGGAGCACGTACGTCTGGAGCGTCGTACGGGCACTGCGCGGCGGCTCCGTCCCCCACAGCTCCTCGATCAGCGCGGCCACCGGCACCACCTGGTCCGCGTGCAGCGCCAGCAGCGCCAGCACCTGCCGGGGCTTGGCGGCGGTGGGCGTGATGGAGACCCCGTTCTCCCGCACGGTCAGTGCGCCCAGTACATCGATGTCCACGCCGTACTCCCCTGCTTCGTCCATGGATGACCCCTCGACTTTCGCTGGAACGAGCAAAAAACAGCCGAGCCGGTTTGTCAATACCAAACCGGCTGTACCGTTTTCCACCCCCGCCGGCCCCCACGGAGCCCACGCAACCACCCCTGAGCTGCATAGTTGCTGGCCAGAGGCGGGAACGAGGGGGCCTCCAGGGCCATCTGGGGGACAGAAGAGCAGGCCTGGAGGAGTCGCTTAATGGACAGCGAACGGCTGAAAACAGACCATCGAGTTGGCTCAGCCACCCCCACAACCCCTACTCACAGGGGCTGAAGGGGCCGGATCCGGACCGTTCCGAACCTCCACAGCACGGAAGAGGCGGCCACTACAAACCGCTTTAGCGGTTTGCTCAGTGCCATTCACGCTAGGCCGACGATGGAGCGGCGCCGGAGCTCCGCTGGAGCAGCGCTCAAGGTAGCGGACAGCCGCTGCGGCCGCCGCGGTGGCGCCGGGGGGCGTTCGGGCCACCCCCCAGTCGGGACAAGGCCGTCTCCCCGGCCGGGCGGCCTGTCGGGGGCGGGCCGATCCCCGGCGGACCGCTGGCCGACACCTCGGCGGGAAGGCACCGCACCACCCTGCGGCGGGGCCCTGAAATCACCATCAGAATTCACTTGCGCAAACCGTTAAGACGGCCCGAGGGATCGTTGACGGGGTGCGCGCGTCCTGCCGCCGCCCCGTGCCGTCGCCCTCACCGCCCGGCGCCGGCCGGCCGGCGCCGTCGACCACCTTGTACTGCACAAGCCGCTCCGGAAGGGTGTCGTGCGGCTCGGCGCCGCCCCCTCCCCCGGACGGTGGGACGAAGAGCGGCCCACGATGATCAACGACCGGCCGACCCCTCAACACGCAAAGCAAGCCTCCTGGTGTGAATCGGCCATTTTTCCCCTCGTCGCCTTCGCCCGCCGGGCTAAAGAGTCACCTGCGGCCCGGTTCGCATGCCTAAGGTCGGATGGCGCAGACCCGACTCCGGTGGACCTGCAAGGCCCCCCGGAGGAGCGTGGCCGGAATGGACTCCTCCGAATTTTTCGGAATCCAGGGTCGGGCTCCCTCTGGATAAAAAACCGGTTGGTATATATTTTTCTCGCAAGTCACACCTGTAACTCGCCAGCGCTGCCTAGGGGGAACAATGAGCGCGAGCACGTTTCATGTCGAGCGCACAGCGATCTACGACCCGGCATGGCGTGCCGCGGCTCCACCACTCGAGCAGCGCGGCTACGGCTTCCCGTCACTCACGTCCACCGTTCCGAAGGAACTGGTCCACCGCGCGGCTGTCGCGGAGGTACTGCTCACGGACTGGCAGCGCACGGGCGAGACCCGTTTCGCCGTCAGCGCGCAGTGGCCTCGCAGCCACAGCTTCTTCACCCCGGTCGCGGGCGGCTACTACGACCCGCTCATCTGCACGGAAACGATCCGCCAGATCGGCAGCCTCCTGGCGCACGCCGAGTTCGGCGTCCCCTTCGGCCACCAGTTCCTGTGGTGGGACGCCGGCCTCAGCATCGAGCCGGAGCACCTCCGGGTCGATCAGACGCCGGCCGCCCTCGACATCGACGTCACGTGCCTGGAGATCAAGCGACGGGCCGGCGGCCTGGCCTGGCTCCGCTACGAAGCCGTCGTCCATCGGGGCGGACACCGCGTGGCGACCGGGCGGATGTCGTACGCCTGCATCAGCCCGGCCGTATACCGGCGAGTGCGCCCCGCGCACACGCTGGCGGCCGACTACAGCCCGCTGCCGCTGACGGCTCCCGCGGCGCCGCAGAGCGTGGGGCGGCTGTCGCCGACCGACGTGGTCCTCTCCCCCCTCAGCGAGCCGAACCGCTGGCAGCTGCGGGTCGACACCAACCACGCCGCGCTGTTCGACCACCCGGTCGACCACGTACCGGGAATGCTCCTCCTCGAGGCCGCCCGCCAGGCCTCGGCAGCCGCGCTGGGGCGCTCCTCCTTCCTGCCGCTCAGCATCACCGCCGACTTCAAGCGGTACGCCGAACTGGACATGCCCTGCATGATCGAGGCCGAGCGCCTGTACCCGGACGCTCCCGAGGCGCAGGACGCCGTCCACGTGACGGGCCACCAGGACGGCGAGCTCGTCTTCAGCAGCACCGTGACGGCGGCCTCCTACACCGGCTGACCGACGCAGCGGCCTCAGTGCGCCATGAAGGCCGCGAGGTGGTCCTCCGCCCACGCCCGGAACGGACGCGCCGGCCTCCCCAGGGCCTCCTCCACCGTGTTCTCCACCCCGGCCTTGGCCCCGCAGCGCTGCCGCTCGGCGCTGCGCAGGAGTGCCTCGACCAGGGGTGCCGGGTAGCGCGCGCTCCACAGGTCACGGGCCTGCCCCGGGTCCAGCTCCTCGAAGCTCAGCGGACGGCCCAGCAGCTCGGAGAGCCGGGCGGTCTGCTCGGCCGCGGTGAGGGCCTCCGGCCCGGTCAGCGTGTACGCGCGGCCGCTGTGCCCGGGCTCGGTCAGCGCACTCACCGCCACGTCCGCGATGTCCCCGGGATCGACGCAGGAGTTCGCCGACGTCCCGTACAGGGCCCGCACGACCCCCTCCTCGCGGACGGACTCCGCCCAGGACAGGGTGTTGGACATGAAGGAACGAGGACGCAGCAGGGTCCACTCCATCCCGGAGCCGCGCAGGAGGTCCTCGTTCCCCCGCTGCCACCGGGTGATCAGGTCATCGGCCCGGGCGTCCTCGACGGCGGCGGCCGAGACCTTCACGACATGCCGGACCCCGGCCGCCCGCGCCGCCCGGAGGAACCGCGCGTCGTCGTCGCGGCCGACCCGGCTGGTCACCAGGAACACGCCGGCCACGCCGGCCAGTGCGCGGGCCAGCGACCGGGCGTCGTCGTAGTCCCCCCGGACGATCTCGGCCGATTCCGCCGCGCCGGCGACACGTTCCGGTTTCCGGGCCATGACCCGGACCGGCAGGTCGCCGGAGAGCCGCCGCAGCACCTCCCGGCCGACCGTCCCGGTGGCCCCCGTCACGAGCAACATCTTCCGTCCTCCTTGGTCACTGTTCGGCCGCTCACACCCGAAAGGGTTGGCGTAGCGGTTACCCGCTGTAAGATACGTACGGGACGGACGGTTTGCCCATAACCGTCCGACGGTCCGAGAATCCTGTGGAGGAAGGGGGCAGCATGGCCGAGCAAGTCCGAGCCATCCGCACGCGCCAGGCGATCCTGTCCGCGGCAGCCAAGATCTTTGAGGAGCAGGGCTATCAAGCAGCCACGATCTCCCAGATCCTCACCGCGGCCGGGGTGACCAAGGGAGCCCTGTACTTCCACTTCCAGTCGAAGGAAGACCTGGCCCAGGGGGTGCTCGCGGAGCAGGACCAGCAGATCACCGTTCCTCCGCGTGTCAGCAAGGTGCAGCAAGTCGTGGACGTGACGGTGCTGCACGCCTACCGGCTGCAGACGGATCCCATGGTGCGCGCCGGCGTACGGCTGTCCATGGACCAGCTGGCACAGGGCCTCGACCGCAGCGGCCCCTTCGTGCGCTGGGCAGAGGTCCTCACCGACCTCTTCGAGACGGCGCAGTCCCAGGGCGAGCTACTGCCCCACGTCGTACCGGCCGAGACGGCCGAGGTCATCGTGGGTGCGTTCGCCGGCGTCCAGTCCATGTCCCAGGCCATCTGCGACTACCGCGACCTGCCGGCCAGGGTGGCCGCTCTGATGCGTCACCTGCTGCCGAGCGTCGTGCTCCCCTCGCTCCTCACCTCCCTCCACCTCGGCGAGAACCGGGGAGCCGAGGTCTACGCGGAGGCCTTCATGGCGGCGCGGGCGCGCCAGGCCGCAGAAGCGGCCGGCTGAGCCACCGGGAGTGCCCGGTCCCCGGGACCCGCCGTCCCGGGCACTCCCGCACCGAAGTACCGCGACAGGGCGTCGGCCAGCGTGCCGCCGCCCGGCGACCAGGCGATGTAGCCGTCGGGCCGTAGCAGCAGTGCCTCGTACGGCATGCCGGACCCGGGCGCCTCCGCCACGTGCACCGTGCGCGGGATCCCCGACCAGGGCCGCGCTTCCTCCTCGTACGGGCCACCCCGCTCCCCGAGGAGCAACAGCGGACGGCCCTCCAGCAGCAGCGTGATCACATCGGTCTCGCCCTCCCGCGTGGTGAGCCGCTCGTTCGGCAGGAACCGGCCTTCCCTCGGGGAGGGGCGGTCCGTGTACGCGGGCAGGACCGTCCCCTGTGCGCTGATCATGTCGCTGAGCCGGCCCGTTTCCCGGTCCGACGCCAGCAGCCCGGTGAACACCGCGCGCAGCGCGTCGACATCGTCCCCCTGCCGCATCAGCGCCAGCTGCGCCCGCGTGTTGTCGATGACCCCCTGGGCCGCGGGGCGGCGTTCCAGGTCGTACGTGTCGAGCAGCCGCGCACCCGCCGCGCCGCGTACCGCGAGCGCCAGCTTCCAGCTGAGGTTGAGGGCGTCCAGCACCCCGGTGCTCAGGCCCTGCCCGCCGATGGGGAAGTGCAGGTGCGCCGCGTCCCCCACGAGGAAGGCCCGTCCCGCGCGGAAGGTCCGGGCGAGCCGCGTGAAGTCACTGAACCTGCTGACCCAGCGCGCGCCCGCCATCGCGATGTCCCGTCCGGCGATGCGGGAGACCTCGCGGCACAACTCCTGCGGCGTCGGCGGCAGCTCTCGGCCCTCGTACGCGCCCGTGCAGTCCAGCGTCCGGATGTGCGTCTCGCCGCCGGGCGTGCGCTTGGAGACGATCCAGCCGCGCGGGGTGCGCAGCCAGCCCGGCTCCAGGGCTCCGGGATCCTCCAGCCGGGCCAGCCCCACCAGGGCGGAGACCGTGGCCGGGGCGGTGTCGGAGCCGATGCCCAGCCGTTCGCGGACCGAGCTGCGAGCCCCGTCCGCGCCGACGAGGTACAGGGCGCGGCAGACCGCCGGCCCATCCGGCCCCTCGACGTCGAGCCGCATCCCGTCCGGCTCCTCGACGATCCCGGTCACCCGGTGTCCGCGCAGCACGCGGGCGCCCGCCGCCCGGGCCCGCGTCTCGAACAGCCTCTCCAGCTCCGCCTGCGGGCACTTGAGGATCGGCTCCGGCTCGGTCTCGGGCGCGGTGATGACCAGCCCGTGGATCCCGGCGAAGTGGAAGGCGCCCGAGGCCCCGCGCGAGGTGCCTTCGGGCAGGTGCCCGCGCCTGGCGAGGCACTGCACCGCCCTGGCGTGCAGTGTGGTCGCCTTCGGCCGCTCGGAGATCTCCGCCCGCGCTTCCAGGACAATGGTGTCGACCCCGTACCCGGCCAGCTCGGCCGCGACCAGCATGCCGACCGGTCCCCCGCCGATCACTGCCACCTGTGCCTGCAAAGTGTTCCCCTCCCCCTGGGCTGCGGCAAAAATATACCGCACGTCCCGTTCTTTTCAATGGTTCTGGACGGACTAGGCTTCGCCCATGATCAGCTCATCACTCCGCCTGGTGCCGGTGACCCCGGCCAACTTCGAAGCGGTGTGCGCCGTACGGGTCCGCCCGGATCAGGAGCACCTCGTCGAGGCCGTCACGACGTCGCTGGCCGAGGCCTACGTCCACGGGGCGACCGCCTGGCCCCGCGCCATCGTCGACGGCGACGAGATCGTCGGCTTCGTCATGGCCTTCCTCGACATCGTCTGGGACCCCTCGAAGGACCCGGAGCACCGCCGCTCCGGCCTGTGGCGCCTGAACATCGCCGCCGGCCGCCAGGGCAAGGGCTACGGCCGCTTCGCCGTGGAGGCCGTCTCACAGGAGATCCGCCGCCGCGGCGGGACCCGGGCGTACGTCACCTGGCACGCGGGCGACGACAGCCCGGAGCCCTTCTACCTGGGCCTCGGCTTCCGCCCCACCGGCGAGCTCAGCGGCGACCAGCCGGTCGCCGTCCTCGAGCTCACCTAACCGAGCACCACGGTGCCCGGTACGCCGGGCACCGTCGGCGCCACCCCGTCCCGGAACTGCTGCGGGCTCACCCCCCGGACCCGCTTGAAGGCCGCCGACAGCGCGAACGCGCTGCCGTAGCCCACCCGGTGGGCCACGCTCGCCACCGTGGCGTCCGGCTCCCGCAGCAGATCGGCGGCCAGGGCGAGCCGCCAGCCCGTCAGGTAGGCGACGGGCGGCTCCCCGACGAGCTCCGTGAAGCGCCGGGCCAGCGCGGCCCGCGACACCCCGGCCTTCCGCGCGAGTTCCTCCACGGTCCACCCGTGCGCGGGGTCCTCGTGCAGGAGCCGCAGCGCCACCCCGACGACCGGGTCGCCCTGGGCCCGGTACCAGGCCGGCGCCCCCGACCCGGGGGCGGCGAGCCAGGCCCGCAGCACCCCGATCAGCAGCAGGTCGAGCAGCCGGTCCAGCACGATCTCCTGCCCCGGCTCGTCCCGCGCCACCTCCGCGGCCAGCAGCGTGATCAGAGTGGCGTCGGCCGCCCCCACCGGGCGCACCAGCACCGTCGGCAGCGCGCCCAGCAGCCGCCGCCCGATCTCGCCCGGCGCCTGGTAGGTGCCGCTCAGCACCACCGCCGAGCCGGCGTCCTGCTCCGGCGCCCCCCAGGTCCGCACCCCCAGCGCCAGCCGGTCGCTGATGTCCTCCCCCGCCGCCGAACTGCACCGCTGGTCGGGGCCGACCACGACCCCCACCGGGGTGTCCGGGGCATCGGCGAGCCGGTACGGCGCGGGCCCCCGTACGACGGCCACGTCGCCCGGGCCTATCAGCACCGGCTCACCCTCCTCGGGCAGCAGCCACGCCGAGCCGCGCGTCATCGTGATCACCGACAGCGGGGCCCGGTCCTCCACCCGCAGCGCCCACGGCGGGTTGAAGACGGACTTCAGCAGGAAGGCGCCCCGGGCCTTGAGCCCGTCGAGGAGACAAGTCAGCGTGTCCATGCCCCCATGCTCCCCTCCCCCGGACCCTGCTCCCCCGGACCCCGCTCCCCTCCCCCGGACCCCGCTCCCCTCCTCCGGACCACTCAGACGTCCCAGACCCCGCTCGCGGCCACGTCGCGCACGTAGTCGGCGAAGTCACGGGCCGGGCGCCCCAGCACTTCCTCCACCCCGTGCACCAGATGCGCGTTGCGCCCGTCCGAGATGAGGGTGAACAGCTCGGCGAACTCCTCCGGGAGCCCGTTCTCCCGCAGCGCCACCCGGTACTCCGCGTCCGTGACGGGGACGTACGCGATCTCGCGCCCGGTCGCCTTCGACAGCTCGGCGGCCACCTCCGCGAAGCCGAGCAGCCGGGGCCCGGACAGCTCGTAGGTCCGGCCGATGTGCCGGTCGTCGGTGAGCGCGGCCACCACCACGTCGGCGATGTCGTCGGCGTCGACGAAGGCCTCGACCGCGTCCCCCACCGGCAGGGCTATCTCCCCGGCCAGCACGGGCTCCAGGAAGAAGCTCTCGTCGAAGTTCTGGTTGAACCAGCTGGCGCGTACGACGGTCCAGTCGGCCCCGGAGGCCTGGAGCCGGCTCTCGGCGAGCCGGGCGGCCTCTTCCCCGCGCCCGGACAGCAGCACCAGGCGCCGCGCCCCGGCGGCGACGGCCGCTTCCGAGAAGGCGCCGATCTGCTCGGCGGCCCCCGGAAAGGCCAGGTCGGGGTAGTAGGTCACGTACACCCGGTCCACGTCCTGCAGCGCGGGCCCCCAGGTGTCGGGCCGGTTCCAGTCGAAGGCCGGCTCGGCGGTGCGCGACCCGATCCGTACCGTGCGGCCCTGGCGGCTCAGCCGCTCGGCGACGCGCCGTCCCGTCTTGCCGTTGCCCCCGATGACGAGGGTGACCGAGGTGCTCTGCGTCTCGTTCTGCGTGTTCTTCGTCATGACACACAGTCAAGCGCCGCCGTGCGGTGCGCGACATGGCCGAGACGCTCGGCCGCATACGCGAGCGTCTACTTCTGCGCGAGGGCGTGCACGACCAGCGCGTTGGCGTGGCCGTGGCCCATCCCGTGCTCGGTCTTGAGCCAGGAGACCAGTTCCATGTGCCTGGTCAGCGGGGAGGACCGGATGAGGTCCGTCCATTCCGCGACCGGCCGGCCGTACTTCTTCTCGATCGAGGGGAAGTAGCTGGCGGGACCCTTCACCGGCTCGCTCATGTCGGGGCGCTCCTTCTGCGTGATCTGTAGGCGGACGGAAACGATCAGGGCGGTCAGGGGCGCTCAGAGGGCCGGCGCGTACGCGTGCACCTGCGCGCCGCTGCCGCCGAGGACGGTGGTGCCGACCGGCCGCAGGGTCTTCACCGGCGCGTCCTCGCCGAACAGCCTGCGCCCCTTGCCCTGCACCACCGGCAGGGTCCACAGCCGCAGTTCGTCGAGGAGGTCGTGCTCGAGCAGGGCGTTGACGAGCTGTCCGCTGCCGTAGACGAGCAGGTCACCGCCGTCGCCCTGCTTGAGCGCGGCGATCTCGGCGGCGAAGTCGCCGCTCAGGAAGGTGGCGTTCCACTCGGGGGTGTCGAGGGTGGAGCTGACCACGTACTTGGGCATCTCGTTCATCCGCCGGGTACCGGCGTCGGCGCCCTCCGCACGGGCCGTCCAGGCCGGCGCCATGCCTTCGTAGGTCGCCCGGCCCAGCAGCAGCGCCCCGGCGGCCTCGAGCTGCTCGCCGGCGAACTTCGCCGCCTCGTCGTTCCAGAACGGCATCGACCAGCTCGGGTCCTCGAAGACCCCGTCGACCGAGACGAAGACGGAGGCGATGATCTTGCGCATGATGTTTCCCCTGACTATGTGTACGGCGTCCACATCCGGACGCTCCGCAGCTTACACACGTAAGTGGACGGTGTCCACATCCATGTTCGCGGCCCAACTCCCGCTCGCACAGGGGTAGACCGCCCACCTCCCCGAAACTCATCGGCGGCGCCTCGGAAAAGCCGCAAGACCCGCTTCCCGGACTCGCTCCCACCTGCGTAAATCCAGGTGCGGGCGGCCCGGAAAGCGCATTAAGGTCCACCCCTGTGGAACCGCTCACCGAAAAACAAATCCGCTCATCCTTCGTGAACTGCACCAAGGGCGAGGCGGCGCGCCTGCGCCTGCCCCTCGATTTCGCCGAACTGCCCTGGCAGGACCTGGACTTCCTGGGCTGGGTGGATCCCGGTGCACCGCTGCGGGCCCACCTCGTCGTCCCCCGCCCCGAGGGCCCGCTCGGCATCTCCCTGCGGGTGCCCGCCGCGACCCGCACCAGCGCGATGAAGTCCAGCCTGTGCCAGATCTGCCTGACGGGTCACGCCTCCTCCGGGGTCACCCTGCTCGCCGCCCCCCTGGCGGGCGCCCGCGGCCGTGAGGGCAACACGGTCGGCACGTACATCTGCGCCGACCTCGCCTGCTCCCTCTACGTACGCGGCAAGCGGCAGCCGAAGCTGCGCGCCGGACGCCAGGAGGAGTCCCTGACCGTGGAGGAGCGCCTCGCGCGGCTGTGGCACAACCTCGACGCGTTCACGGCCAGGATCACCACCAAGGCCACCGCCTGACCCGCCCGGCCCACCCGTGCGCCCCGCCATCAAGATCATCACAATGTGAGCACCCCGGCCCTCAAGGAGAGTTGAGGGCCGGGAATGTGATCACATGACCGTATGACGAGGACTCTCTACCTGTTCTGCTCCGCCGCCCCGCCCGTCTTCGACGTGGCCCACGTGATCGAGGACGCCCAGTCGCGCGGCTGGGACGTGTGCCTGGGCCTGACCCCGACGGCGGCGCAGTGGGTGTCGGGAAGCCTCGACGGGCTCGCGGCCCTGACCGGCAACCCGGTGCGCTGGCAGTACAAGCTGCCCGGGGAGCCCGACGCATGGCCGGCCGCGGACGCGGTGCTCTTCGCCCCCGCCACCTTCAACTCGGTCAACTCCTGGGCCCTCGGGCTCACCGACCGGTTCACCGTCGGGGTCGCCGCCGAGGCCCTCGGCAAGGGCATCCCGGTGGTCGCCATGCCGTGTACGAACGCCGCGCTCGCCGCGCACCCCCAGTTCGAGCAGTCGCTGGCCGTCCTGCGCGGCGCGGGCGCCGAACTGCTCTTCGGCGAGGGCGGCTTCCTGCCCGGCCCGGCCGGCCCCGACGCCCCGCCGCACTTCCCCTGGCAGGTCGCCCTGGACGCCGTGGACCGGGCCGCGGCCGGCACCGCACCGGCCTGATCCGTCCCGGGCCGCGGCCTACCGCGTTCTTCGGGAAGCAGCCCCGTACGTCCTCGCCGCCCAGCACGTTCAGGTGGCCCGCTCGTCACCGGTCATCACGGGCGGGGTACGCGGGCCGCTCCGCCCCGGCCGCCAGCGCCCGCACCCCCTCCAGGCTGCTCCCGTACCGCGGCTCCCACCCCAGCTCCCGCCGGGCCTTGGCGTTCGACAGCCGCACGTCGCTCGCCATGATGGCGTGCGCCAGCGGGGCCGCCCGCAGCACCCACAGCGGCACCGTCCACGGGGCGGGCGCCCCGAACGCCCCGGCCACCGCCGCCACGTGCGCGCCCCAGCCCGCCGGGGCGTCGTCGGCAATGTTGTACGCCTGCCCGGCCCGCCCCGACTCCAGGGCCAGCACCACCGCGTGCGCCGCGTCCGCCGTGTCCACCCAGCTCAGCGCCCGGCCCTTGTCGGCGACCACCGGCAGCTTGCGCCCGCGCAGCAGCGGCACGAGGTGCGTGTCGGTGGTGCCCGCGCCGTAGAACAGGCCGAACCGCAGGCTGACGCCCTCGATCCCGTCGGCGGTGAAGGCCAGCTCCTCCTTGGTCCGCATGGCGCCGACGTGCCGCTCCAGCGCGGCGTTCGCCCCGCGCGGCCCGAAGCCGTCGTCCTCGCCGAGCAGCGCCCCGCCGTGGTCCCCGTAGCCGTAGCCGAACATCATCGACTCGACGAGGAACCGCCGCGCCCCCGTCTCCCGGGCGGCGGCCAGCAGGTTCACCGTTCCCTCGGTGCGCAGCCGGTTCGTGTCCGCCATGTCCCGGTGGGTGGCCATGGCCCTGCCGGACAGCGCGGTGGCGGCGTGCACGACCGCGTCGAAGCGCAGCCCGTCGACCGCCCGCAGCAGGCCCTCGCGGTCGAGCAGGTCCGCGCGTACGTCCATCCCCGCGCCCCGGCCCAGCCCCGCGACCTCGTGTCCCGCCTCGCGCAGGGCATCGGCCGCCCGCCGCCCCAGGACCCCGCTCGCACCCGCCAGCAGAACCAACATGTCGGCCTCCTTCGTCGTCTCACCCAGGAGACAGACGGGCCCGCCCGGATGTGACACCTTCCGGAAGGAAATCCCGGAAGAAGCTCCGGACGTCCTCCACCAGCAGCTCCGGCACCTCCATCGCGGGGAAGTGCCCGCCCCTGTCGTACGAGGTCCAGCGCACGACGGCGTCGGTGCGCGCGGCGATGTGCCGCAGCGGGATGAAGTTGTCCCGGGGGAAGTCGGCCAGCGCCGTCGGGGTGGCCGACACCTCGGGCGGCTGCCCGTAGTAGTCGGCGTGGGCCCGCTCGTAGTAGATGCGGGCGGCCGATCCCACCGTCCCGGTCAGCCAGTACAGCATCACGTTGGTCAGCATCTGGTCCCGGTCGACGGGGCACCGGGGGTCGCTCCACTCGGCGAACTTCTCCCCGATCCAGGCGAGCAGCCCGACCGGCGAGTCGTTCAGCCCGTACGCGAGGGTCTGCGGCCGGGTCGCCTGGATGTCGGCGTAGCCCTGCCGCTCCCGCGCCCACACCCGGTACCGCTCCCAGGAGGCCAGCGTCCGCTCCCGCTCGGCGGGGCTCAGCGCGGCCAGCTCCGCGGCCCCGGGCTCGGCGGTGGCCCCCGCCCCGGGCAGCAGGTTCAGGTGCACGCCCACCACGTTGCCGGGCCTGGTCCGCCCCAGCTCCCGCGAGATCGCGGCCCCCCAGTCGCCGCCCTGGACCCCGTACGCGGCGTACCCGAGCCGCTCCATCAGCACCCCGAAGGCCCGCGCGACCCGCTTGAACTCCCAGCCCGTCTCGGTGGTCGGCCCGGACAGCCCGAAGCCGGGGATGCTCGGCAGCACCAGGTGGAAGGCGTCGGCCGGGTCGCCTCCATACGCCTTCGGATCGGTCAGCGGGCCGGCGACCTTCTGGAACTCCACGAAAGAGCCCGGCCAGCCGTGCGTCATCAGCAGCGGCAGCGCGCCGGGCTCGGGCGAGCGGATGTGCGCGAAGTGCACCCGCGCCCCGTCGATGACGGTGGTGAACTGCGGCCAGTCGTTCAGCCGCGCCTCGGCGGCCCGCCAGTCGTACTCCTCGCGCCAGTACCGTACGAGTTCCCGCATCTCCCCGAGCGGCATCCCGTAGGCCCGGCCCACGCCGTCCAGCTCGTCGGGCCACCGGGCCCGCCGCAGCCGCTCGCCGAGGTCGTCCAGCTCCTCCTGCGGCACCTCGAGCCGGAACGGCGTCAGCTCTGCGTCAAGATCGTCCATGCCGCCACGATGTCATCCCCGGTCGGGCCGCAGGACCTGGGTGTTCTGGCAGGCGGTCAGCAGCCAGCGCCCGTCGTCCTGCCGGGACACCACGTACAGGGGCGCGCCGTCGCTCTCCTCCCCGGGGGCCAGGTAGCGCTGGCGGACCTTGACCGCCGCGACGTCGTCCCGGACGAAGAGCACGTGGGCCACCTCGTAGCTGACCTCGCCGTCCCAGCTCGCCGCGGGCAGCACCTGCCGGGTGAACTCCGCGATCTCGTCGAAGCCGATGAGCACCTTGCCGTGGGCCGTCGTCCAGATCGCGTCCGGGTGGAAGAGCCCGAGGAACTCCTCGGTGTCCTTGTTCTGCTGCGCGTGCTCGACGGTGGCGACGAGCCGGGCGATCGCTTCGAGGTCCGCCGCGTGCGGCGTGGTGTCCGTGTCCATGCGCACCACCCTCACGCCCCAACCGCACTTGAGGTCAAGCCCCGCACCGGAACCGGACCGGAACCGGACCGGCTAGGCCGCGTAGAGGTCGAAGGTGGACCCCCGCTTGGGACCCGCCACCACGTCCAGGGCCGGATCGACCGTCAGCATCGCCTGGTGCAGCCGCCGCAACTGCGGGGACGGCTCGACGCCCAGCTCCCCGATCAGCAGGCCGCGCAGCCGCCGGTACACGTCCAGCGCGGCGCCCTGCCGCCCGGACCGGTACAGCGCCACCATCAGCTGGGAGTGCAGCCCCTCGTGCTGCGCGTGCCGTGCGGTCAGCTCGGTGAGCTCGGCGAGGAGTTCGGTGTGCCGCCCGAGCCGCAGGTCGACGTCGATCCGCCGCTCCACCGCGACCAGCCGGCTCTCCTCCAGCCGCATGACCTCGATCGCGAGGACCGGCCCCACCCGTACGTCGACCAGCGCGGGCCCCTGCCACAGCGCGAGCCCCGCCCGCAGCAGCGCCGCCGCGCCTTCGTCGTCGCCGCCTTCGAAGGCGCTCTGGCCCCGGGCGACGAGGCTCTCGTACGCGTGGACGTCGACGGACTCCGACGGCACCTGGAGCAGGTACCCGCCGTGCCGCGTCGTGAGGACCTCCTTCGCGGCGCCCGGCCGGCCCGGCCCCATGGCCGTGCCCAGCCTGCGGCGGAGCTGGAGGATGTACGTCTGCAGCGTGGTCAGCGCGCTGTTGGGCAGCTCCTGGCCCCAGATCTCCTCCATGAGGGTGGGTACCGGCATCACCTTCCCGGGATGCAGGGCGAGCAGGGCCAGGATCTGCCGCGGCTTGGCCGCCGTCGGCACGATCGATTCCCCGTCGACCTCGGCACTCAACGGTCCCAGAATCTGAATCCTCACGGTGTCCCCCTCCGCAGTTCGCCGATTCGCCTCGCTGTCTCCGGGCCCCACGGGGACCCGTTTGCCACACTCCCGGCCCAGCCGGTCGGGCCCGCACCTCCCCCAGGGGACGGCCTAGACCGCACTCCCCAGGAACTCGTAGCTCCGCTCCCCCACCGCCGCGCGAGCAGCGGCAGCAGCAGCAGCGTTGACGCCCTGCGTCCGGTACTCCCGCACCCGCTCCGCGCCCACCAGGCTCGGCAGCAGCAGCCCCCACAGGGCGGCCACCTTCCGCTGCAGTTCCCCGTACGACAGACCGGTCCCGGCCAGCACCTCGATACCGCAGACGGCGGCGGCCACCAGCGCCTCGGCGCTCTCCCACCGGTCGGCGGCCGAAACCCCGTCACCGGCGGCCGGACCGCCCTCGTCGGGAACACCCCCGACGGGCCTGTCCAGCGGCAGCTCGCCCACGTCCCGCGCCATCCGCAGCAGCTCGCACACCGCCGACAGCCACGCCTCGTGGAAGTCGACCACGGCCGGCTGCTGCCCCGCGCACTCCTTGGTGATCCGGAAGCTCGCCGGGATCGCCGGATCCTCGTGCAGCGTCCGCGCCAGCCAGTGCGTCGTGTCGATCAGCGCCTGCAAGGGCGAGGCTCCGCCCTCCCGCAGCCCTCGGACCGCGTCGTGCAGCAGGCCGCAACCCCGCCGCTGCACGGCGTCCGCCAGCTCGTCCTTCGAGGCGAAGTGAAAGTACAACGCCCCCTTCGTCACCCCGGCCGCACCCGCGATCTCACCGAGCGTCGCGTTGGCGTATCCGTTGCGGTGGAACAACTCGGCCCCGGCGAAGACCAACCGCCTGCGGGTCCGCTCCGACCTCTCCTGCACCGCTCCGTCTCCTTTTCGCCCCCGCTCCGTCCCTGCACGTGCCCCCCGGCCGCCGCACCCGGCGCCGGCCTCGCGGGGGTCAGGCCCGTACGAGCCGGTCCGCGCGCGGACCCGTCCCGGCGACCGAGGCCACCGCCGCCGTCTTGCCCACGGCCTCCGGGCCGGCCATCAGGATCGAACGCTGCAGCCTGCGCAGCGCGGTGGACGGCTCCAGCCCCAGGTCGCGTACGAGCGTGGCGCGCAGCCGCTGGTAGACGTCCAGCGCCTCGCCGCGCCGCCCCGAGCGGTGCAGGGCGAGCATGAACTGCCCGTGCAGGTTCTCGTGCGTGCGGTACCGGCTGACCAGCACCGTCAGCTCCGCCAGCAGCTCCCGGTGGCGGCCCAGCTTCAGATCGGCCTCGATGCGCTGGTCCAGCGCGCACAGCCGGGTCTCCTCCAGGCGGCGCGTCTCCATGTCCAGCTGCACCCCGCCCTGCACGTCGGCGAAGGCCGGCGCCGACCACAGGGCGAGCGCCTCGCGCAGCCGCTGCGCGGCGACGGGGAAGTCACCCGCGTCGATCGCCCGGTAGCCCATCCCGGCGAGCCGGTCGAACTCCCGTACGTCGCTGGTCCCGCCGTCGCTGTTCAGCAGGTAGCCGCCGGGCAGCGTCACGAGCACGTCCTTGGCGGTCCGCTCGGTGTCGTCGCTCCCCTCCAGGGCGGTCGCGATGAGCGCGCGCAGCTGGAGGACGTACGTCTGGAGGGTGGTACGGGCGCTGCGCGGCGGCATCGACCCCCACAGCTCCTCGATCAGCGCCGAAACCGGCACGACCTGATCGGCATGGAGGGCCAGAAGTGCCAGGACCTGCCGGGGCTTGGGGGCGGTGGGCGTGATGGAGATCCCGTTCTCCCGCACGGCGAGTGCGCCCAGTACATCGATGTCCACGTCGTACTCCCCTGTCCTTTTGGATGAGTCGCAAGAGTCAGTAGAAAACAGGCCGGACGGTTTGTCAATGCGAAACCGGTCAGGCAGTTTTCAGCCTGGCGAGATCTCGGCGCCACCCAAAAACCCCATCTGACCTGGGCATTTGCGAGCAACTCACATACCCACGACAGCTTGGAGCTCTTCAGCCGCCTCGCTACAGCGGTCATATAACACCCATCAGGGCCTTAAAATCAAACCAATCAGTCTGTTTCTTGCTCCGGAAGTTCGCCTGCGGCTGGCTCCTCGCCCGCCGGGGCCGCCGTCTCGTCCAGGGCGATGCCGGGCAGGATCACCGTCCAGATCCGGGACAGGGCCTGCCGCGCGGTCCACTCCGGTTCCACGGCCCGCAGCCCCCGCAGCCCGACCGTGGAAGCCACCACCACCCGCGTCGCGTCCTTCGGGGACACCCCCTCGGCAAGGAGCCCGGCCCGCTCCGCGGCGACCATCAACCCCTCCGCCCACAGACCGCATTGCCCACGCAGATCCACCCGGCTGCGGTGGCCGGCGTCCGCGCCCAGCGCGAAACCGGCCCGTACGACGACGTCCCCGGCCAGCAGTTCCAGCAGCGCGTACGTCGACTCGACGAGCACCCTCAGCGGGGCACCGGAACGCTCCGGCTCGCCTTCCTCTTCCGCGATCCGCCGCAGCCTCCGCGCAGCCCGGGCCTCCACGGCCCGGGCGAGGGCGGGCTTGCCGTCGAAGTGGAACTGCACCGCGCCGGAGGTCACTCCGGCCCGCTCACTGATCGCGGCGATCGAGGCGGCGGCGAAGCCCTCCTCGGCGAACACCTCCGCCGCAGCGAGCACGAGAGATTCCCGCGTGCGTGCCGCACGCTCCTGCTTGACCATGAGGGGCTCCACACACCGCAATCGCCGCATCCGCGGGTCGCCCCACACCAAGGGGTACGAGATCCTGGGCCACAGTCGACGCCCTCACCGGAGCCGGACCGGACTCCCAGCAGAGCCCCTCACCGTTAACGCCGTTAACACCCACCCCCCACACCCCACCCCACCGTTAACGCCGTTAACGCCCGGGCTCCGCTCCCCCGCTCCCCCGCGCCCCGAGCACCCGCACCACCGGCCCCGTCACGGCCGTCGTCACCAGGGCCATCAGCACCAGGACGGTGAACAGCTCCACCCCGATCACCCCCAGCCCGAGCCCGACGTTCAGCACCACCAGCTCCGTCACCCCCCGGCAGTTCATCAGCGCCCCCAGCAGCACGGCGTCCCCGCGCCGCTGCCCCACGGCCAGCGCCGCCACCGTCCCCGCACCCCACTTCGCGGCCACGGCCACCCCCAGCACCCCCGCCGCCCACAGCCAGGCCGCGCCGCCCCCCAGCGCCCCCACATCGGTCCGCAGCCCGCTCCCCACGAAGAACAGCGGCAGCAGCACCGGCACCGCGAACTCCCGCATCCGCCGCGCCGCCCGCTCGACCGCCTTCACCCCCCTCGGCACCACCGCCCCGAAGACGAACGCCCCGAACAGCGCGTGCACCCCCAGCGCCTCCGTCGCGTACGCGGCCACGCAGGTCCCGCCGAACAGCCCGACCAGCACCCCGCTCCCCCGGTCCGGCCCCCACCGCTCCGCGGCCCGGGCGAGCAGCGGCCGCACCCCCCACCACATCCCCGCCACGAACCCCGCTGCCAGGGCGGCCCGCCACAGCCCGGCCCCCGCCCCACCACCGCCCGCCACGGCCACCACCACCGCGAGCAGGCACCAGGCGACCACGTCCACCACCGCCGCGCAGGCCATCGCCAGCGCCCCCACCGGCGTCCCGTACAGCCCCTGCTCGGTGAGGATCCGCGCCAGCACCGGAAAGGCGGTGACGCTCAGCGCCACCGCCACGAACAGAACGAACTCCGCCCGGCCCACCCCCTCCGGCGCGAAGGGGCCGTACAACCCGAGCGCCAGCAACCCCCCGCACGCCAGCGGCACCCACACGCTCGCCTGGCTCACCACCACCACGGCCCGCCCGAGCCCCCGCAGCATCCCGAGGTCCAGCTCCAGCCCCACCAAGAACATGAAGACGACCAGCCCGAGGCCCCCCAGCTCCCCGAGATGGGGAAGCACCTCGGCGGGCAGCAGCCACCGCTGCCCCGCCGGCCAGACCCACCCCGCCAACGAGGGCCCGAGCAGGATCCCCACGGCGATCTCCCCGACCACCGCCGGCTGCCCGAGCCTGCGCGCCACCGCGCCGCCCACCCCGCACGCGAGAACCACCACCGCCACGGCGATCAGCACTCCACCCGCCACAGCCCCCTCCTGCCCCGGTCCTCCCGAACCGGAAACAGCGAGCGGTCCTACTTCAGGAGGTCACCCGCCGGGCCACCAACAGCCCGATCCCGTCCAGGATCCGCTCCAGCCCGAACCGCAACGCCTGGTCCTGCCCCCCGTGCTCGGCGACCGAAGCCAGCGCCGCCGCCAGCGCCGGATACTCCTCCCCGCGCAGCCGCACCACCTCCCCCAACACGGCCCCGAGCTCCGCGTCCGGCCCCCCGGCCCCGCCCATCGCCCGCTCCTGCTCCGCGATGCCCCGCACGTGCCCGGCCAGCAGCACCATCGCGTCCATCGCCTCGGCCCCGCTCAGCCCGCACCCCTCCAGCGCGGCGAGCGCCCGCTCCATCCACCCGACCTCCCGCGGCCCGAGCGCCCGCGCCCCCACGGTGGCGTCCAGCAGCCACGGATGCGCCCGGAACCCGGCGAGCAGCTCCCGCGCCCACACCCCGAGCCGCTCCCGCCAGCCGTCCCCCACCGCCGCCAACGCGGCATCCAGCGCCACCGCCGGATCCGGCATCGCGGCCTCCGCCATCAGCGCGACGAGCTCCGCCTTCCCCGGCACGTACCGGTAGAGGGCCATCTTGGTGACCGCCAGCTCCCCCGCCACCCGCTGCATGGACACACCGCCCAGCCCCTCCGCATCGGCGATCCCGACCCCCGCGGCGGCGATCCCCTCCAGCGTCAGCCCCCGCCGAGGCCCCCGCGCCGGCGTCACCGGCGGCCCCCACAACAACCGCACCGCCGCACCCCACTGCTCGCCCGCCATCGCATCCCCTAGCCCGCACACCAAAACCGCGTCGACCGTACACACCCTCACCGTTAACGGCGTTAACGCCGTTAACGCCGACCCCTCCACGCCGCCAAAAAGTAACAACCCAAACCAGCCTCACCACCCCCAAACCCCCCTCCCACCAGCCCCCTAAAAGTACTTGTCGACTGGTTTTCTTTGACTCAATCCCACAAGATTGCGCCTGTACCACGGACATCACCAGCATCAGGAGACACATACGTGGCGAGGGTCAGGCAAGAACGGGCCGAGATCACCCGGCAGGCGATCCTCGACGGCGCGGCCGTCGCCTTCGACCACGCCGGCTTCAGCGGCACCAGCCTCAGCGACGTGGTCAAGAACGCCGGAGTCACCAAGGGCGCCCTGTACTTCCACTTCCAGTCCAAGGAAGCCCTCGCCCGCACCCTGATCGACGAGCAGTTCCAGGTGTCCAAGGACGTCCCCGCCATCAAGGACCCGGGCCTCCAGACGGTCATCGACCTGACCCACCAGATGGCGTTCGGGCTGCGCACCAACGTCCGCGTCCGCGCGGGCATCCGCCTCGTCATCGAGTTCGGATCGTTCACGCACCCGGACCCGTCCCCGTACAACACGTGGATCGGCACCTGCCACACCTGCCTGACACCGGCCCAGGCACGCGGCGACATCCTGCCTTCCCTCGACGTGGACAGCCTCTCGACGTTCCTCGTCGGCTCGTTCACCGGCATCCAGGTCACCTCGCACGTCCGCACCCGCCGCGAGGACCTGCACGACCGGGTCGTCGACCTGTGGAACTACCTCCTCCCCGGGATCGTGCCCGGCCCCCGCATCCCCCTCTTCGACCCGGCGGGCTCCCCCGCCTGCCGCGCCGAACTCGGCCTGGCCACCCGGCAGGCCACAGCCCGCCGGCACACGCCCACCGCCGTTCCGGTCGGCTGACGACACGTCCAGGTCACATCCAGGGCGGCCTCGCACACGCCGTGGCGAACCACGGGGGTGCTCGCTACGGCGGGTGCGAGGCCGCCCTGTCGCGTATCCGGGCACCCCGCCACCCATTTCGTTAGCAAAACCCAAGCGTGGCGCCCACACGCACCCAAGAACGTTAGTAAAGTCCCTCTCATGACTTCGCCCTCGTCCCAGAACGACCGAGAGAAGGTCGTCTCCAAGCTCCCCCCGTGGCTCCGCCAGGAGTTGAAGATCCGCACCGCTCAACTGCGGGTCGACATCCAGGACGCCGTCCACCAGGGCATCGCCCACTGGAGCGCCCTCGCCTCCTCCCCCTCCCCCGTCGACACCTCCGGCGCCGAATCGTTCTCGACCTGGCTGCCCGTCGGCCAGTGGGAGTCCTTCCGCACCGACTCCAAGGACCGCGGCGTCTCCCTCATCCAGGGTCTCGCCCAAGCCGTCCGCCTCTGGCTGGAGATGAACCCGGCCCCCACCGTCAAGCGGCCCTCCGTCGTACGCCGCATCGTCGTGTGCAACCAGAAGGGCGGAGTCGGCAAGACCGCCATCACCGCCGGCACCGCGGAGGCCCTCGCCGAGGACCCCGAGAAGCTGCACCCGGTCCGCATCGCCCGCCAGCTGGCCCGCCTCGCCGCACCCGAGGAAACGGCCCAGCCCAGCACCCGCCTGGACCTCGAAGACCTCCCGGGCCTGGGCATGCGCGTCCTGCTCGTCGACTTCGACCCCCAGGGCCACCTCACCAAGCAGCTCGGCCAGCAGCCGCTGCCCATCGGCGGCGACAGCCTCACCTGCCACATGGCCGGCGAGGCCAAGGGCCCCCTCCAGGACCTGATCGCCCCCATCGAGCACGACCGGTTCGGCGACCGCCTCCACCTCCTGCCCGCCTGCACGGACGCCTTCCTCCTCGACGTCCGCCTCTCCACCGTCCGCGCCCGCGAGGCCGCCCTCGAACGCGCCCTCTCCCCCGTCGAGTCCGACTACGACGTCATCCTCATCGACTGCCCGCCCAGCCTCGGCCTCAGCATGGACGCGGCGATCTACTACGGTCGCCGCCGCGACGCCGAACAGCCGGGCGCCTCCGGCGCGCTGATCGTCGTACAGGCGGAGGACTCCTCGGCCGACGCGTACGACCTCCTCACCTCCCAGATCAACGATCTGCGCGACGACCTCAGCCTCGACATCGACTACCTCGGCCTCGTCGTGAACCTCTACGACGGCCGGCGCGGCTACATCGCGACCTCCTCGCTCCAGGCCTGGATGGACATAAAGGATCCGCGGGTCGTGGCGATCGTCCCCGACCTCAAGGAACAGCGCGAGTCCGTCCGCCTGAAGCAGCCCCTCTTCGTCTACGCCCCCAACGGCGACCAGGCCGTCGCCCTGCGCGCCCTCGCCCGGGAGATCTCATGAGCAGCAAGGCCGACAAACTCGGAGTCTCGGCTTCCTTCGCACGGGCCCAGCCCGTCGGCGTCAGCTCCCGCCGCGCCGCCATCGCCGAAGCCACGGGCGCCCCGACCTCCGGGGTCGTCCCGCCGTCCGAGGTCCCCATCGAGGCGCTCGCCCACAACCCGTTCAACCTCCGCGAGGACCTCACGGACCTCGACGAGCTGGCCCAGTCCCTCGCCGTACGGGGCCAGCTCCAGCCCCTCGCGGTCGCGACCCGCCTGGCCTTCATGGAAGCCCACCCGGGCCAGACCGACGGCCTGGGCCGCGCCCCGTACGTGGTCATCGACGGCAACCGCCGCCTCGCGGCCGCCCAGCTGGCCGGCCTCAAGACGATGCACATCCACGTCAACGACGCCCTGTCCGCCTCGGCCGCGGACATCCTCGAATCGGCGCTCATCGCCAACGTCCACCGGGTCGACGTGGCCCCCATGGACCAGGCGCGCGCCCTCCAGGAACTGGTCGAGGTCCACGGCTCCCAGGCACAGGTGGCCAAGCGGATCGGGAAGACGGCGGCCTGGGTCTCCCAGCGCCTGACCCTGCTCAACCTGACCCCCACCCTCCAGGAGAAGGTCGAGACGGGCGAGCTGAAGGTCGAGCCCGCCCGCCGCATCGGCCGCCTCCCCCACGAGGAGCAGGCAGCAGCGGCCGACGAGAGCATTAACGCCGTTAACCCCCCGCGCCAGCGCACCCGCCCGACGCCCCCGACCGTTAACGCCGTTAACACCCCGACCCCCACCCCCCGCATCACGATCTCCACCCACTCCCCGGAGACCATCGCGGACGCCCTCACCGCCCACCTCACCCCGGACGACCTGAAGGCCGTCACCGAACTCCTGATGAACCGCATCTGAGCGGGGCCGCACCACGCCGGGGGCGCTGACGGCATTAACGCCGTTAACGCCCCCACGTGCGTTTCATGTGCGTTCAACCGTGCGATTCGCATAGGGTGCTGCTGGAGGTAACCGATGAGCGAGATGAACGAACAGACCACCCTCTTCGCAGCGGTCGACGCCCTGCTCGAAGAAGCGGCCGCCCAGGACGGGCTCCCCCACCCCGACGAACGCAAGCGCCTGCGCGAGGCCGCCGGCCTGAGCCAGGACCAGATCGCCAAGGCCCTCTCGGTCCGCCGCGAAACCGTCACCTCCTGGGAAACGGGCCGCACCGCTCCCCGTCCCCCCAAGCGCGCCGCCTACGCCCGCCTCCTCGAAGGCCTCGCCGCCCTCCACCCCGTTAACGCCGTTAACGCCACTCCGGCCCCCGAGCCGACACAGGCGGAGACCCCCCACCCCATTAACGCCGTTAACGCCCCCGCCCCCGCCCCCCGGCCCGTTACCTCCACCCCCACCCCCACCCCCACCGCCGTTAACGCCGTTAACGCCACCCCGAATCCCCAGCCGAATCCCCAGCCGGAGCCCCAAGACCACCCCCAGCCCGTCAACGCCGTTAACACCCCCACCCCCCAACCGAAGCAGACCCCCACTCCCCGCACACCCCCCGGACCGAAGGCCCCCCTCGCCCTGGAAGGCAACGGCCCCCTGGCCGTCCTCGACGGCACCGGCCAGGCCCACGCCGCCGGCGGCCTCCTCCTCCCGCACCCCACCTCCGACCTCCCCTCCCTCATCGCCTGGGCCCTCGGCCCCGACGCCGACCTCCGCGCCCCCCGCCTCCACCGCAACGGCAGGGACGGCGACCCCCTCCTCGTCCTCACCGCCCCCGCCGCCGAGCGCCTCGGCCTCCCCCTCACCCTCGAAGACCGCCGCGCCCTGCGCCTCCCGGACAACCACCCCGTCATCAAGCAGCTGACCAAGGCCAAGTGGCAGCTCACCCGCCGCGGCTTCGGCCCCTGGGCCCGCATCTACCGCCCGGCCTCCCCCACCACCGGCCGCCAGTGCGTCCAGCTCGCGGTCCTCCCCTGGGGCGCCCTCGACTCCCGCGCCTGGGGCGAGGACACCGCCGAGCTCCCCGCCCCGGAACTCGCCGACATCCTCACCACCTACGCCACCCGCGTCCTCACCCCCCGCGGCTCCACCGCCGTCACCGGCCTGGAACTCATGACGGCCCTGCGTCCCCCCACCCGCGCCGCCCGCAACCCCCAGACCAACGCCTGGGAGTCGGCACCCGTCCCCGGCTCCCTCACCCGCCCCGTCGACCCGGCCCCCCCGGAGGCCCCCGACGAGCACCCGGTGGTCGCCGCCCTCTACCCCCGGTCCCACCAGCGGACCCCGGACGAGGTCCTCGACGAGGAGGCGTACGACTGGATCCGCGACCCGGAGCTCCTCACCGACGCCGAATGCGCCCGCACCCACGCCGTCGGCATCGACGTGAACATGGCCTTCGCCGCCGCGGCGAACCGCCTCACCGTCGGTCTCGGCCCCGCCGTCCACACCACCACCCCCCGCTTCGACCCGAAGCTCCCCGGCTGCTGGCTCGCGGACCTCTCCTCCGTCCCCCTCGACCCCCGCCTGCCGAGCCCCTTCACCCCCCACGGCAAGCCCCCCACCGGCCCCGCCTGGTACGCGACCCCGACCCTCGCCTACGCCCAGGAGCTCGGCCTCTCCGTCCACCCCACGGAGGCCTGGCTCCGCCCGGACAACGGCCCCTACCTCGACGCCTGGTACACCCGCCTCCGCGACGCCTACATGGCCACGATGGCGGACCTCGGCGTCAGCCCGTCCCTCACGGAGTCCGAGTTCCTCACGGCCATGACGACGTACAAGGCGAACGCCCCCCACACCCCCACGGCAGTACTCTCCGCCATCAAGTCCACCGTCAAGGGCGGCATCGGCAAGCTCCGCGAACGCCCCCAGGGCGCCGGCTACCGCCCGGGCGAAACCTGGCCCGCCCTGGAACGCCCCACCTGGCGCCCCGACATCCGCGCGGCCGTCATCTCCACGGCCCGCGTCAACATGCACCGCAAGATGCAGAAGCTCGCCACAACAGCCGGCCTGCACCCCATCGCGGTCCTCTCCGACTGCGCGGTCTACCTCTCCGACGGCCCCAGCCCCCTGGACTTCCTCCCCCACACCCCCGAGGGCAAGCCGCTCCCCGGCGGCTTCCGCCTCGGCGTCAGCCCCGGCATGGTCAAGCACGAGGGCACCCAGCCCCTCCTCTGGGCCGTCCAACTCCTCGACGAACACCTCAACCCGGCCCGCCACATCAAGGGCCACGACGCAGCAGCAGACGGCGAGTAACCGATGTCCGACATCTCCGACAGCCTCACCAAGGCCGACGAACTGCACTTCACCCGCCCGATCCCCAAATCCGCAGGCGCCCAGATGCGCTACCTCGTCAAGCAGCTCAAGTCGACAAAAGCCGTCGCAACAGCGCTCAACATCTCCCAACGCACGGTAGAGCGCTACGTGAAGAACGAAATCAAGCAGCCCAAGCCGGCCCTCGCCGCCCGCCTCGAAGCCGAGGTACGCCGCCGCTGGCAGCCCCTGGTCCGCAAACGCGCCCGCGACCAGGCCGCCCGCACCACCGGTCTGGTCATCGAGACCCGCGCCCGCTTCGGCTTCACCGCGGCCCCCGGCACCACCGACGACGGCCGCATGCGCCGCATCACCCAGCACCTGCCCCCGGAGTACGCACAACGCCTCTTCGCGGCCCAGGACAACGGCGCCACCGAGGCCCAGCTCCGGCACATCACGGCCGAAGCCCTCCAGGAGATCTACTTCAAGGACAACGGCGCCCGCGCGACGAGCCTCCTCGTCGAGTTCACCGACATCGACTACGTCGACTTCGCCTTCTAGGACGCCCCCAAACCGCCGAAGCCACAGGCGCCCCCACAAGCCCCCCAAACCCAAAGAGGGCCCCGGGGATATCCCGAGACCCTCAAACACCCTTGAAGCCCCCTCAGAAGCCTTTCTCGAGGGGGTTTCTCGCCATACTCATCCCACGGCGTGCAGCGTCCGACGCCGCTTGGACTCCGCGGCCTTCTTCGCGGCGGCCTGCGCCGCCCGCTTCTTTCGCTGCTCCGCCAGCTGGTCCTGGTACTCCGCCACCGCCTGGTGGTAACTGGCGACGTACCCACGCGCGTCCAGCCGCTCCTCGGGGGGCATCGCGTTCACGGCGGCGACAGCGTCCTCGAAAGAGTTGTACCCGGCCAGCATCGGGTTGATCTGGTACACCCCGTTCCTGACCTTCCGCACCAGCTTCGCCAGCTCCAGGCTCCGCAGCGCGGCGTTGACGCTGGGCCGGCTCAGCTCCAGCAGCCCCCCGATGGTGGCCTGGTCGATCAGGATCCGCCCACCGGGCTCGCTCAGCGAACGCAGCTTCAGCAGCACACGGTACGCGGCCGGCGGAAGGTCCAGGTCAGAGAGAAGCCCGTCGGCGTTGACCGCAGCGAATCGCAAGGTGCTCACTGAGCTGTCCCTTCTTCCTTGCGCTTTGCCCGGCTCAGCCGGCGCGCAGCGCGCTCTTTGGACCGTTCGGCCCGCAGTTCCTCGATTGCCTGCCGCATGTGGTCCAGCGACGGGAACCGCACGAGGTCGGGCAGGCTCGTGTCGCTGCGAATCTGCGAGATGGTGCTGCTTTGCTCCACCTTCACGAACTCACCCGCCGTCTCGGTACCCGGGATGAACTCAGCCACCCGGTAACTGTAGGGCGGGTTGAACTGGTACACACCCCGCCGCACCTTGAAGACGATCCCATGAGACATGACGGTGTGCAGTGCCTCCGACGTCTTTGTCCGGCTGACGTCCAGGATCGTAGCCATCTCCTCCTGAGTAAGTGGAATCCGGCCTCCCGCCCGCTGGCACGCGATCAGGAGCAGGATGAGCCTCAGGGGCAAGGCTTCCCTGAAGTACTGGGCAATCACCAGGAAGAACTCGAGGCTGTCCATCGAGAACGCATTTGGCTGACTTTGCGTCCCGTAGAACTCCAGCGGCTTGCGCTCACCGTCCAGCGTGAGCTTCCTGCTGGGGTACCGCTTCGCCAGGCTGTCCAGATCCTTGACCGGAGCCAGCGGCTGACTCCACGCCGAGATCGCGTCATCAACGGGGAGATCAGGACGCGGCGCGCGCGGCGGACTCGGCCGACGGCGCTGTGGCTCTGATGACACGAGGATGCTCTCCACTTCGTTGATCTGCAGAGAGAGTATGTCAACAAGGGTGACACTAATGTCACGCTCGTTGACGTTCGGCGTGTCTTGTGTCCCCCCAGGAGGGACACATCTCAGCCACTGCCCTCCTCGAGCCGCTCCCGGACCCCCGCGCTCAACCCCTCCCCGCCCTCACGCAGTTCAGCGACGTATCTCCGCAAGAATGTCAGTCTCCCCGACGTTTTAGCCCAAAAAGCGTCAGCCTCGCTGACGTTTTGCAGGAGTTCTGTCCCCCTACCAGCGACACATCCACCGAGTTATGTCCCTTCTGAGGGGACATAACTTTCCCCCCGCACCCCCTCTGACCTGCGACAACGCATCTCCGTACCCTCTATAGGCCGTCCCCTGCCGCGCTGCGCGAACTGGGCGCCGCCCCGAACCCCCGCCCCGAGTGCACTTCCTGACGTCGCAACAGCTCCGCTGGCCTACCCCCGTCCCCCGGACACGGTGTCCATAACCACGCAGAATCTGACTGATTCCTATCTCTATCCCCACATCACTTTGAATCACCACCCCACCGACCATTAACGCCGTTAACACCCCACACCCAAACTCCAGCCCTCCTCCAGCGATCCTCAAGCACCCCTCTACCAGCACAACAAGGCCTCAACCTCGACAAACCCTCCATCAACTCTCAACACCACAACTCGAACCAACCAGAAGCTTCCAAAAAGCCCCTAGAGCGGCACCAAACCCTCCACCGCCCCACCCACCACACCCCTCACCAACCAGCTGGACCCAACATCAGCACCCTCCCAACCCACCCCTTAGCCCGACTCAAGCCACAGCACGAACCCCCAAGGCCCCTGTCTTCAACCTGGGCAAACCAACACTCAGCCCAACCGAAGGCTGGGCATTAACCACGGAGCAACAACCTCCGACCCAAGCAGGAAGGCTGCCCTTGGCCCGAGCGAAACGGGGCCAAGTCGTCCGGAGCCCGAACTCTCGCCGGCGAAACCAAGCAGCCACCACAAAGCAAGGTGCCCCCCTCCGCCGGAGCGGAGCGGAGGCCACCCCCACCGAAGGCGGGGCTTTGCCCGGCGGAGCCAGGCAGCCGGGGAGCGAAGCGAGGCGGCGCCCTTTGGCTGAAGCAAAGCGGAAGCCAACCCAGCCCGAGGCCGGGCCCTGAGCGGCAGAGCCGCCCAGCCGCGGAGCGGAGCGAGGCCGCTTCATTTGGCCGGAGCGGAGCGAGGCCACCCCCGCCCAGAGGGCGGGGCTTTGCCCCGCGGAGCGGGGCAGCCTCTGAGCGGAGCGAGGAGGCTTCGTTTGGCTGCAGCAAAGCGGAGGCCAACCCAGCCGGAGGCTGGCCCTGGGCGGCCGAGCCGCCCAGCCGCCGAGCGAAGCGAGGCGGCTTCACTTGGCTGGAGCGAAGCGGAGGCCATCCCCGCCCCGAAGGGGCGGGGCTTTGCCCCGCGGAGCGGGGCAGCTGTCGAGCGGAGCGAAACAGCTTCCTTGGCCGGGAGCGGAGCGGAAGGCACCCCCGCCCAGAGGGCGGGGCTTTGCCCCGCGGAGCGGGGCAGCCTCCGAGCGGAGCGAGGAGGCTTCGTTTGGCTGGAGCGAAGCGGAAGCCGCCCCCCGCCCGAAGGGCGGGGCTTTGCCCCGCGGAGCGGGGCAGCTTCGTTGGGCTGGAGCGAAGCGGAAGCCCAACGAAGCCGGAGGCTGGGCCCTGGGCCGCGGAGCGGCCCAGCCGCCAGAGCGAAGCGAGGGCGGCTTCACTTGGCCGGAGCGAAGCGGAGGCCGCCCTGCCGAAGGCGGGGGCTTTGCTCGGCGGGCCGAGCAGCCCCGAGCGAAGCGAGGGGCCTCGCTTCCCCAGCGCGCAGCGCTGGGG